>DATKDD010000317.1:0-2500 GCA_035512875.1 Gemmatimonadaceae bacterium
CGAGTTGCGGTTGCCACCAGGCGCGGACGGTTCGCAGCTGCCGCCGCCGCCGCTCTTCTGGACCGTGCTCGGTGTATTGAAGCCGCCGCCCGCCCCGTTGCTCGGCGCGCAGGCGGACGGTGACCGGAGCGAGTTGCGGTACGGTACGACGGCCGACGCGTGGGCGTTCAGTCTGGATGGCGGCCGGCTGACGCGTGCCGAGTGGACCGGCACCGGCTCGGGCCGGCGGACGGTCGAGTTGTCAGGCGTGACAGCGGCGGGGACGCCGAGGGAAGCGAAGTACCGGGACTGGCCCGGGTTCGTCGAGCTGGTGCTTTCTGCGACAGAGGTGGTGCAAGTCGATGAGTTTCCGTCTGACACGTGGACGCTTCCGGGACGTTAGCGTGGCGGCCTGCGCGGTCGTCGCGTCGGCGTGCTACAGCTTCTCGGGAGGCGGCGGGTTTCCGAGCGAGATCCGCACGGTGTACATAGAGCCGTTCGAGAACCGCACGCCACAGTTCGACCTGGAGAACGCGCTTTTCAGCAAGATGCAGGAGGCGTTGCCACGGTCGCTCGGCATCCGGGCCGCCGGCGAGAATGTTGCCGATGCGATCGTGCGTGGACGCATCGTTCGCTACGAGGATGTCGCCCAGAGCTACCAGCCGGGCGCCGGCAGCAGCGTGCAGGTGACGTCGAACCAGGTGACGGTAACCGTGGCTGTCGAGATCGTCGATGTGAAGAACAACGTGATCCTGTGGGACTCCCAGGGCGTGACGGGGCGCGGCGAGTACCGGCCGGATGCGCAGCAGGACCGCATCGCGTGGGACAAGGCGCTCGATGCGTTGATCCAGCAGATCATCGACGGCGCCCAATCGCAATGGTGAGCCACCGCGGCTCATCTGGCCGTTCTTCGGTGCCTCGCCGTTGGGCCCGCACCCACATCGAACGAATCTTCTCGACGCAATGACGCGCAAGCTGGCGCTGCTGTTCCTGCTGGGCATTCCCATGCTGCTCGGGGCGGGTCAGGCCGAGCACGTCGAAGTAGCCGCGGAGGCTATCTCTGCGGAGCATTTCTTCTTCGTGCTGATCGCGGTCCTCGTTTCGGCCAAGCTGCTCGGCGAACTGGCGGAGCGGATCGGCCAGCCGGCGGTGCTGGGCGAGCTTGTCGCGGGCGTTCTGCTCGGCGCGACGGCGCTCGGCGTTCTGCCGGCCAGCGGCCCGCTCGCCGAGGTCATCGAGCTGCTCAAGGAGATCGGCGTCACGATCCTGCTGTTCGAGATCGGGCTCGAGACCGACCTGAAGGAACTGTTCCGCGTGGGTGGATCTGCGGCGACGGTGGCGCTCGTCGGCGTGGCCGCGCCGTTCATCCTCGGCTATGTCTACTGGATCGTCGCGACGCCTGCCATCGGTGTTCATGCGCCCGGCATCACGGACCAGATGGTAGCCATATTCGTCGGCGCTACGCTGACGGCGACGTCGGTCGGCATTACGGCGCGCGTGCTCAACGACATCGGGCGGCTCCACACGCGCGAATCTCGCGTGATCATCGGCGCCGCCGTCGTGGACGATGTACTCGGGCTCGTGATTCTTGCGGTAGTGAGCGGACTCGCGGCCGGCGCCGCGTTCTCACTGTTCGGGGTTGCCAGAACCTTCGCTGTGGCGGTCGGCTTTCTGATCGTCGCGGTCATGGTCGGCAACCGGCTCGCACCTCGCCTGTTCGGCCTGATCGACCAGATGGGCGTGCGCGGAGTACTGCTCGTCTCCGCCTTCTCCTTCGCGCTCCTCTTCGCCGCACTCGCCGCCGTCGTCGGGTCGGCGATGATCATCGGCAGCTTCGCCGCCGGCCTCGTACTGAGCACGACCAATCAGTTCGACATGATCACCGATCGAATCAAGCCGGTCGCCGACATCTTCACACCGATCTTCTTCGTCGTCGTCGGCGCCGGCGTCGATGTCACGCTGTTCATGCCGTGGCACCCGAATTTCAACGTGCCCGTTCTCGTGGTCGGTGGCATCCTTGTCGCCATCGGCCTGTTCGGAAAGGTGATCGCGGGATACGCCGTGGGCTGGCGGGCCCCGAAGCTCAACCACCTTGCCATCGGCGTGGGCATGGTGCCCCGCGGCGAGGTGGGCCTGATCTTCGCCGAGATCGGGCGAAGCCGCGGCATCCTCTCGTCGGAGGTGTTCAGTGCGATCCTCATCATGGTGATCTTCACCACGTTCCTCGTGCCACCGCTGCTCAAGCCGATTTTTGAGCGAACTGCGGAGCCACAGGATCGCGAGCCGCCCGTAGCCGACGCGACGGAGGCCGATTGAGTCACGACGCCGTGCGTCGGCCGGCCGCCAAGATCCTGACCCGCGACGAGCTGCTCACTCGCCACGGCCGCCCGCGCACCGATCGCCTGGTGTTCACGAACGGCGTGTTCGACATCCTGCACCGCGGCCACATCGAGTACCTGGACGCTGCGCGCAGGATGGGTGACTGCCTCGTCGTCGCACTCAACACGGATGACTCCGTGCG
>DATKDD010000318.1:0-14764 GCA_035512875.1 Gemmatimonadaceae bacterium
AGGTTGGACGCCGGCGAAGGCGCGTATCCCGGCGCCACCCGGATTTCCCAGGCTCGTGACGATCGTATCGACCCGGTAGAACTCGCCGTCGTCGCCGCCGACCATCGCTGCTCCGCCGCCCATCGCCCAAACCGCGCGCAGCGTGCCGCCCGGACTCGCCAGCCGCTTCCAATCCGATCCATCGTAATGCGCTATCTCGCTACCGACGGCCCAGATGTCGCTCCCCGACCGGCCGTGGATGGCGTGCAGTGCGCCGCCGGGTACGCTGTGCAGGATCGTCCATTGCTGGTTGCTGAACATGGATACGAATGCCGCGGCACCGTTCGTCGTTACGCCGGTGGCGAACATCGGATTTGCTGCCGGCCCCCACATGGAGGTAAGCGTTCCTGGAGCAGGTCCGGCGATCAGCTCGCTCCAGCCGAAGCCGTCGAACAAGTACGCGCGGCCGTTGGCAGTGACGGCAAACACGTCGCTCGCGTTGGATCCAGCTATTCCGACGACCGGAGCGGCCGGTTCCGGAAGGCCGCGGTGGACGAGCGACCAATCGAGCGGCCCTGGTCGGATGGCGGCAAGCACCATCGCCGAAAAGAGGACCGGTGTCACCCCCACGACGGATGCCGTCGCGGTCTGAGGCCCTGGCACGAATCCGAGGTGCCACGCGGCGCGCGCGAAGCCGTTTGCGTCGGTGATGCTGGTGAACGGATCGATCGTCCCTGCAGTTGGAGAGTGCCCCCAGGTGACGGCAATGCCGGGCAGGGAATGGCCGGCCCCGTCCACCACTCGCACCGTCAGCGACTCGGCAAGCGTGGCGCCAACCGTGTCCCGTTGTCCATCCCCCGAAATCAGTCGCAGCGCTGACGGTGACCCGAATCGGTTGCCGACCGGCTCGTCACATCCGGCTGCCAGCATTGCCACCGCGCCGAACAAGCAGAGCCGCGTAGCGCGCTGGAGCAGATGACGCATTAGAAGGGAGTCAACTTCGAGGAACATCGTCGGCCAGCCTGCGGTGGACTACGATCGCTCGCGCTGATCCGCAAGGCCAGTGCGGCCAGTGTAATACCGCGTACGGTAAAATACAGCGGCGCCGCCGCTTGCCCGCGCACCACATTAGGATATTGTGGATCATGCCCCCCCCGCGCCTGCAACACTTCGTGAGCGGAGCCTTCACGGCGCCAGGTGGTGACGTGTGGATTCCTCATGCCAGCCCATCGGACGTATCGGATGTGGTGGCTTTGGTTCCGGAGGGCAGCGCGACGGACGTGGCTCTCGTTGCCGCCGCTGCGGCGGAAGCGCTCCCCGCCTGGCGTCGGCTCGCCGGCCCAACGCGCGCCGATCATCTCTACGCTTGGTCAACGGCGATCGCCGCGCGGCACGAAGAGCTGGCGCAGGCCGTTTGCCGGGAAGTCGGCAAACCGATCGCCGAAGCGCGTGGCGAGGTCGGCCGCTGCCTGACGATTCTTCGGTACTATGCCGGTGAGGCCGTCCGTTCCGTGGGAGACGTAATCCCGGCGCAAATCGCCGGTGCCTTGCAGTACACGCTCAACGAACCGCTCGGCGTCGTTGCCCTCGTCACGCCGTGGAATTTTCCACTCGCCATTCCGCTTTGGAAGGCCGCACCGGCCCTGGCGTTCGGCAACACGGTTGTCCTCAAGCCCTCCGAGATGGCATCGCATACGGCGACGCTGCTGGCCGAGACCGCCCGCGATGCGTCACTCCCCGCCGGGGTGTTCAACATGGTGTTAGGCAGGGGAGCGACGGCCGGCGCGGCGTTGTTGCGCGCACCCGGGATTCGGGCGATCAGCTTCACCGGCTCGGCACGCGTCGGACGAGAGGTGGCGGTGGTGGCGGCGGAGCGCAACATCAGATTCCAGACCGAGATGGGCGGCAAGAACGTCGTCGTCGTACTCGCCGACGCCGACATCGAACGTGCGGCTGCGCTCACCGCGGCTGGGGCAATGCGTTTCGGAGGGCAGAAGTGCACGGCGACGAGTCGAGCGATTGTCGTACCCGAAGTGGCAACCGACTTCGCCGCGGCGCTGGAACGCCAGATCGAAAGACTCCCGCTCGGCCCTGTGACCGATCCTGCGGCGGCGGTGGGGCCCCTCATAACAGCCGCGGCGCGTGATGAACTTCGCCGCGTGCTCGACGAAGCGGGAGCGGAGCCGGTCTATACCGGCACGATCCCTAACGGCGACGGCTTCGCCAGGGGAAATTTCTTTGCCCCGCTGGTGGTGCGCGGCGGTGACCCCGACGGGGTGCTGGCGCAGCGTGAGTTGTTCGGCCCGGTCCTCGCCACGTTCACGGCGTCTGACATTGAAGAAGCCATCGCACTCGCCAACCGCACTCCATACGGACTGAGCGCATCCCTGTTCACAGGCGACTTGCGTGAGGCGCTCCGGTGGGTGCGGGACATCGAAGTGGGGCTCGTGCGCGTGAACGGCGATACGACAGGAGTCGATCCTCACGCACCGTTTGGCGGCATGAAGGGCTCGAGCAGCGGGAGTCGCGAGCAGGGTCCCGCGGCGCGCGAGTTCTACTGCGAAACGAAAACAGTTCAGATCAATCCATGAGCGGTACGGCGAGCAGTGCGACGATGATGCCCTCCTCGATGCATGTCGTCGATTCGCACACGGAGGGCGAACCGACCCGGGTTATCATCGGCGGGTGGCCACAGCCCGCCGGCCAGACGATGGCCACCCGCCGTCAGGCACTGCGGGAGCATGCGGATCACCTGCGTCGCGCCGCCGTGTGTGAGCCCCGTGGTCACGAAGCATTGGTCGGCGCGCTCCTCACGCCGCCAGTGTGCTCCACATCCACGGCGGGCATCATTTTCTTCAACAGCCGCACCTACCTCGGAATGTGCGGGCACGGCCTCATCGGTGTCGTGCAAACACTCGCTCACCTGGGCCGGATCGGCGAGGGCCGGTGGCGGTTCGATACACCGGCGGGCACCGTCTCCGCCGAGCTTCACGCATCGGGCGAGGTGACAGTGGAAAACGTAGCTGCGAGCTGTCACGCACTGAACGTGGAAGTCGCCGTTCCGGAGATTGGGCCGGTGCGTGGCGATGTCGCATATGGTGGAAACTGGTTCTTTCTCACCCATTCGCATAGCGCTCCGCTGGAGCTCGCGGCCGTCACCGAGCTCACTCGTGAAGCCGGGGCGATTCAGCGCGCACTGCGAGCACATGGGATTCGTGGTGCCGACGGAGAGCCTGTCGATCATGTCGAGTTCTCCGGGCCTCCGACGCGCCCGGACGCCGACGCACGCAATTTCGTACTCTGTTCCAGCGGGGAATACGACCGATCGCCCTGTGGAACCGGCACGTCCGCCGTCATGGCGGTGCTGCATGCGCGAGACCGACTACCCCTCGGCGCGCTCTGGCGCCAGGAGGGAATAACCGGGGGCGTATTCAACGGATGGCTCGAATCGGGGCCTAACGGCGAGCTGCTGCCACGTATCCGCGCCCGCGCGTTCATTACAGCCGAATCGACGCTGTTGTTCAGCGATGACGATCCATTCCGCGACGGATTCGGCGAATGAAGGAGCATTCCAGCCGGCCATATGCGATCGTCGTCGGCGCCGGCATACTGGGAGCGGCTTGCGCCGAAGCGCTTGCACGGGAAGACTGGCGGGTGCTCGTGCTCGAAGGTGGATCGATCGGGGGTGGCGCCACCGCATCCGCGATGGGTCATCTGGTCGCGATGGACGACCGACCGGCGCAGCTGGCGCTTACTGCCTATTCGCTACGGCTCTGGCGCGACATTGCTCCCCGGTTGCCTGACGACGTTCAACTGCTCCCCTGTGGTACGCTCTGGCTCGCGGAAGACGACGCCCAGCTCGGTATGGTGCGCGAGAAGCAGCGTGCACTGGCGGACGCAGGTGTCGAGGCTGAAGAGGTGGATGCGAGCGCACTCGCTCGTCTGGAACCTTCACTCCGTTCATCGCTGGCAGGTGCGCTGCGCGTGCCGGGCGACTCCGTGCTGCATCCGCGGTCGGCCGCCCAATGGCTGATGGGTCAGGCCTGCTCGCGAGGGGCTGAAGTGCGCGAAGGAGTGGCCGTTACGACTCTCGCCGCGCACGCGGTGAGCACGTCCGAGGGTGTGCTCGAGGCGGATGTCGTGATCGTCGCTGCCGGCGCACGCGCCGCGGACCTCATACACGATCTTCCGATCGTTCCGCGAAAAGGGCACATCCTCGTCACCGAGCGCCAACCCGCGCTCTGTCGGCATCAGCTCGTGGAGCTCGGATACCTCAGGAGCGCGCATGCGTTCACGGAATCCTCGGTCGCGTTCAACGTGCAGCCGCGGGCAAGTGGCCAGCTGCTGATCGGCTCCTCACGACAGCTCGCCGGATGGGATGCTTCGCCGGACGTTGAAATAGTAAGGCAGATGACCGAACGCGCCGTGTACTTCGTTCCGCGGCTCGCCGGCATGAGCGGGTTTCGGTTATGGACAGGCTTTCGCCCGGCGACTCCGGACGGACTCCCGCTCATTGGTACGTGGCCGGCGATCGACGGCGTCTGGATCGCTGGAGGGCACGAGGGACTCGGCATTACGAGCTCGCTGGCTACGGCGCAGCTCATTGCCGACCAGTTGGCGGGTCGAACACCGGCGATCGATCCGGCACCGTACGCCGCGGCACGCGCGTCGAGTCTCGCGATCGATACCGGTGCTCGTACCTGACGAGGACGCCTGCGGCCCGGTTCACCCGCAAAGCCGTTCGCCGCACATTCCATTGTCCGAGTACACGGGAGCCTGACGGCATGCGACAGCGCGACTGGGCGGGAGTGTTTCCCGCCATTACCACGCCGTTCCGAACCGATCTTTCGGTGGATCACTCGTTTCTTGGGGATCACGCCGCGTGGATGGTCGATGCCGGATGCACGGGCCTGGTAGCATTGGGATCACTGGGCGAGGCGGCAACACTGTCGTTCGAGGAGAAGGTGGAGATCCTGCGGACCTGTGGCCCTGCGCTGGAGAGTCGCGTACCGCTCGTAGCGGGTGTCGCAGGTCTGAGCACCGCGGAATGCGTGGAGCTCGCGCGAGCGGCGGAAAAGGCCGGCTGCGCCGGTCTGATGGTCCTGCCGCCATACGTCCATCGCGGGGACTGGAGAGAGACGGAGAGTCATTTCTCGGCTGTGATCGGCGCCACCCCACTGTCGTGCATGCTGTACAACAATCCCGTCGCGTACGGCACGGATGTCACCGCGGAGCAGATGGAGCAGCTGGCGCGGCACGCCAATCTTCACGCGGTGAAGGAATCCAGTGGCGACGTCAGGCGCATAACCGCCATTACGTCCCGGCTCGGCGACCGCCTGAACGTCTTCGCCGGACTGGATGACATGATAGTGGAAAGCATCCCCGTAGGTGCCGTCGGCTGGATAGCGGGACTGGTCAACGCTCTGCCGCGTGAATCGGTACGTCTGTTCGATCTGGCCCGCTCCGGGCAGCACGTGGAAGCCCGGGCGCTGTACGATTGGTTCCTGCCGTTGCTTCGCCTGGATACGCTCCCCAAGTTCGTGCAGCTCATCAAGCTGGTGCAGAATGAGATTGGACGGGGATCGCCAGTCGTTCGGCCTCCACGGCTCCAGCTCGCCGGGGACGAACTCGACTCCGCGCTGGCGGTAATTCGGGAGCAGCTGAATCGCATTCCCGCGGTTGATTGAGGGTGAGGGAGGATGCCAAGGTCGGCGTTCCCTGGCCGGTGCTCAATCGTCCACTGGGTGTAGCGTTTTTTACCCAACTGGAGAGGCCGACCCCATGATGGCTCGTTCACGGATTCTAGGCGTACCGATGATGGTCGCTGCACTCGCGGCCGCGGGTTGCTCCGATAGCACAGCGCCGCTCGCCGATTTCGACCCGGCGCGCGCTCAGGCCGACGTCGCAGCGATGACCACGCTCATGCAGGGCGACCAGCTTGCCGCCTTCACCGCCATGAGCGGCTACTTCGACTTGTCAGGCGCACCGCTCGCCGCGGTTTCCAGCGCGAGACAGCTTCTGAGCAGCAGCAGCCCCGCGAGTCCCGAGACATCGCGGCGCGTGGCAGTTGCGGCGGTTGAGGGTTTTTCGCTTCGCACTGCTGCCGGCAGCACGCCATCGCTGGCAACGCTGCCCCCGGAGGTGTTCGGCACCACCTTCACGTTCGACCCGGGCAGCAACACGTACGTGCCCTCCGACCGCACCGGTGCTCCGGCGAACGGAGTGCGGTTCATAATCTACGCGGTAGATCCGATCACCAACGTGCCGATCGTCGGCACTGAAGTCGGTCATGCCGATCTCATCGACACGAGCGCTGGAAGCGAGCTTGGCGCCGGCCTCCGACTCATCGTCGTTGGTGGCAGCACTACATACCTGGATTATGCCTTCCTGGCGTCCGGGACCACGAACTCGACGATCCTCCAGGTTGACGGCTTTGTGTCCGACGGGTCGACGATGCTGAACTTCGGAATCGACGCGACCGTCGCCATCGTCGAGGAGGAGCTGAGCGTCGATCTGGACTTCTCGTTCGCCATCCCTTCGCGCCAGTTCTCGGTGACGGCGTCGCTCGACGGACTCGTCGGTTCGTCCGCAAGCCTGGGCGAGATCACACTGACAATCGTGAGCGCCGGTGCGCACGTACGGTTCGAGATCGCGGAAGACGAGAGCACGCTCAACGCGACGGTCTACGTCAATAACCGGATCTTCGCGACGGTGACCGGTGATCCAGCAGATCCGACCGTGCTGGGCGCGGGCGGCAACGAGCTGACGGCGGAAGAGATTGCGGCGCTTTCCAACTTGCTGAGGGTTGCGGAAGCGTCGTTCGAGTTCTTCAGCTTCCTCATGGCCCCGGTGTACAGCGCGACGGGCGGCATCAACGTACCGTAACGCTGATCGCACCACGGTAGCAGCGGCCCGGATCACGCAATCCGGGCCGCTTTCTTTTCCGGCCTTGCGAAATCTGCGAAATCTGTGGTTATGTACTCGCTACGCCTTCACCGTCAGGTTGACGAGAATGCTTCAGTACGAATTGCAAGGCCCCGCTCAACCGCGCGATGGAGCACCGCTGCTCGTGCTGATGCATGGACGCGGCAGCGACCGGTTCGATCTGGCGCGACTCCATCCACACTTGCCCAACGGCACCCTGCTGGTGACGCCCGAAGCGCCATTCCCTGGCGCGCCGTGGGGCTATGGTCCGGGCTCGGCGTGGTACCGGTTCATATCCGAAGGCCTGCCTGATGAGGCGAGCATGACCGAGTCGCTGGAGCGGTTGGAGGAACTGCTCGCGGCGCTGCCGGCGGCGCTTCCGATTACCCCGGGGCCACTGGTGCTCGGTGGGTTCTCGCAAGGCGGCACGATGGGAGTGGCGTATGCTCTTTCGCGGCCCGGCGCCGTCTCGCGCGTCGTGAACCTGAGCGGATTCGTGCCTCGGCATCCACTGGTGACGGTCAGCCCGGCCACCGTCGAAGGGATACGATTCTTCTGGGGCCACGGCACGGGTGACTCGGCGATCCCATTCTCGCTGGCCGAGCGCGGGCGTGCGGCACTTAGGGGAGCGGGGGCGGATGTCGCGGCGTTCGACTACGACATGGATCACGGTGTGTCACCGGCGGAATTGCGCGACCTTTCCGATTGGCTCGCCGACAACCGGCCGTAGCGTCAACTATGCGTTAGGCGCGGGCCGGGATGTGGTTTGTGACGTGGATCACACGGATCGTTTGACCAGCGGCGCATCTGCCGACTATCCTCCAGTTGGGCGCCAAATGCGCGCCCGGTTTTTTTCACCGGAGGTCCGGCAATTGCGCAAACGCGTCCACTTGCTGCTGGTGATGGGCTTGCTGGGGTCAGTCGCCGGCTGCCGGGTAAGCGAATCGCTGGCGTTGCAGCGCGCGGCCCTCGGCACCGTAGCCACCGATTCCGTTTTTCTGCGCGCGAGTGATGAAGCACTGGCTCGCATGACGAAATGCACGGTCACCGATGTGGTCGATGGCGATACATTTCGATGCGGAAATGCCGGTCGGGTGCGACTGTTGCTGATCGATACTCCGGAGCGGGATCAGGAGCCGTGGGGGGAGCGGGCACGCGGCGCGCTAATGGCGATTCTGCCGACGGGCTCAACCGCCTGGCTCGAGACGGACGTGCAAGTGCGTGATCGCTACGGCCGGATGCTGGCCTATGTATATCGAACCGACGGGTTGCAAGTGAATGAACTGATGGTGCGAAACGGATTTGCCGAAGTGCTGGTCTACCCGCCCAACGTGCGTCACGTAGACGTTTTGCGTAGCGCGCGCGAGGCGGCACGGGAAGCGGGCCGGGGACTCTGGAGTACCGAGGCGTTCGCGTGTTCGCCGCGCGATCACCGTGCCGGAAGGTGCCAATGATGTTGCGACACCGTGTCCTGCCCTGCCTGGCGATTGTTACCGCACTGGGGAGCGCTGCAGCATGCGATGACTTGCGCAACAGCACGGAACCACTGCCGATAGGCGCTACCCTGCTCGTGAGGCCGGTTACCGACACGATCTTCGTCGGCGATACCGTGGGGCCGGACGATTCGCTTCGCCTCAGTGCGATGGCTCGAACGTTCGCCGGGGATACCGTAGCCATCGCGGGTGTCAAGTGGGAGAGCAGCGATACGTCGATTGCAACGGTGGATGCGTCGGGGGTAGTGAGAGCCCTGCGGGTAGGCGAGGTTACGATTACTGCAGCAGCCGGTGAGCGGGCGAGCGCGCGGATCGTCATCGCGCCCGCCACCGCTGAGCTGACGCTCACGCCCACCGCGGATACGCTGGTACTCGGCGATTCCTTGCAGCTGCTCGCGCAGGCGTTTGATGCGAGCGGGAATCCGGTCGCCGCGGTGCGTTACGAGTATGCCTCGGACCACACCGGCGTTGCATCCGTCGACTCAACCGGCTTGGTGCGGGCGATCGCCGAGGGTGATACGAGGATCAGTGTGAGCGCTGCCGGTCGTCAGGCCTTTGCCGACATTGCCGTGCGCGACACCACCACGCCGCCGGTATTGCCGCCACTGCCTCCCGACACCATTCCCTGACGGGAAAGCCGAGGTGGAGCGGGGAACGCCCGCTCCTCACGACATCCCGTTCACCAGCCCGGCGCCAGATTGAAGCCCAGGTGCCAGCCCGCTTCCGGGCGCTGGAACGGATAGGCGTAATAGACTTCGAGCACCGCATAACCGAACAGGTTGAGTCGCGTGCTCAGCCCTGTACTGAAAACCGGCACACGCTCCAACGACTCACGAGTGAATTCGAGTTTCGGTCCTTCGTCGCTGGTCCACGCAATTCCTGCGTCGAAGAATGGTGCGAGGTCGATCGGAAGAAAGCGAGTCTCGAAAAGGCCGTAGTCCGCCGTGCCAAACAGCGGTATGCGAAGCTCGAAATTGGCCACACCTATCCGGCTCCCGACGAGCCTGTCGAACTCCGGGCAGCCAGTGGATCCTTGCACCAGCGTGCATTCCTCCGGATCGAACGACTCTACCGCGTAACCGCGAATCAGCGTCTCCCGGCCAAGGAAGATCGGCGTTAGGTTCGGATCCTCGGAATCGCCTCCATACCGCCCGTAGTGCATCCCCCGGACGGCGAATGTGAAGGGCTGCATGAACAGATACCGCCGGTAGTCGGCGAGCAGCGTTCCGAAGGTGAGCGACCCCGTGGTCGGCGTTATCTCGAAGCGGTATCGTCCCCCGGCTACAGGCGCGGTGAATCCGAAGTACGAGTAATCCCCGACGAGCGCCAACGAGCCCTCGAACAGGTTGAGACCCGGAGGTGCGTCGAGGTCTTCGCTCGACTCACCCACGACCTGGTTGCCGATCACCGCATAGCGATCGAGATCGAAGTCATAGCCCAGGTGCGTGTAACCGAGGCTCGTCTCGAATCGCCGCGTCTGCGAGAAGGGATACTGCGCGAACGCGGTCGCACGGTCCACGTAGATGCGTTGGAGCAGCTGCTCAACGATGGCGCCGCGCGTTGGCTGGCCTCCAACATCGAAGGTCGTATCGACGAGTCGTGAGGCGCCGCTCAAATACGGCACATGCGATGCGCTCACGCCCAGATTCCATCGCCGTTTCTGATTCAGATAGAACAGTTCGCCACCAATGTCCTTGAAGCTTCCGCCGCCGGCGATCGTGGCACCGACCACCTTGTTGGTGAGCAGATCGGTGAAGTAGCCCGCGACCGCGCCGCCGGCGGCCGCCCCACCCGAACTGCTGACCGCCACACCCACGCCGGGAGAGCCCAGATACTCGAGGCTCAATCCGGCGTCGTACGGGCGAATGGGAAACTCCGTGCGGGCAGGAAGTCCGGTGACCGGATCCTCCAGATAGGCAGTGACGGTACTGCGGCCAGGCGGATTGAAGGGAGGAAGCAATCCCGCGACGTCCAGACGTCCGGCGCCGGCCGGGACGGGAGTGCCCTGCGCTTCGTTCGCCTCCATCCGGCGGATCGTGTAGCCGCCCCGCTCGAACACCGAAAACATCAGCGTGCCGGTTCCGCGCGCGACCGAGAGCGCCGGCGCCAGCGCGGTGATTCCACTCACGCCGGTCACGAGTCGCGTGACCTGATGTACCGTGCCATCGGCGATCGCCAGCCGGTAGATATCGCTGAACCCCTCACGATCGCTGATGAAGAACAACGACTGGCCGTCGGTCGAGTACTGCGGATTGATGTGCTTCGCACCCTCGAAGACCGGCAGGACGCGCAGTTGCCGGCTTTCGAGATCCAGCGTCGCCAGGCCCATCGAGGAGTATGTAAGTCGCGCGAAGTCCGTTGTCGGACCGCGATCGGTGGCGAAAGCGATCGACCTCCCATCCGGCGACCAGCTTGGTTGCATGTCCGCATGACGGTCGTTCGTCAGGCGCTCGACCTGATCGGTTGCGAGATCGAGCACGTAGAGATCGCTGATGCCCCCTTCCGACCCGGAGAACGCAATGCGGTCGCCAGGCCCCCACGACGGATCGTTCAACGCGTCGACGCCCCGGATCTTGATTCTCCGCTCCACGCGACGTTGCTGGAGATCGAAGATCGCGAGCTCCTGATCACCCTCGGAAAAGACCACGTACGCGAGCTTTTGCCCGTCGGGCGACCATGTCCCGGCCGAATTGAGAAAGCTGAGCGCGTCGAAGTGCGGATCCACATTCGGGCTGCTCAGCTGCTGGATGATGTCTCCCGATTCGGCGTCGGCAACGTACAGATCTATGGTGAACAGCCCCCGGCCGGAGAAGAAGGCCACGCTCCTCCCATCAGGGCTGAGTGCCGGCGAGATGTCCATGTTTCTGTCCCTGCCGCTCCCCTCCAGCACCGGGCGCCCGAGCGAATCCGGCGCCGTCCGCCCCGCCATTGCCGGTAGATAGGCGTCGCGAACGGCCTGATGCCAGCGCGCCGAGAGCGTATCGCTCGTCATTCCGAGCGTCCGCACGACGCCGGCATCGAATCCGCGGCGAATGGACTCGCGAAAGAGCTGCGGAACAGCGGCGTCGCCGAACTGTCCGCCAATGAACGCCCAGACCGCCTGACCGTACCGGTAGGGGAAATACCGGGCGTCGCGTCCGATCTGTTCGATGCGCGGAAGGTCGTTGCGATGCAGCGCATCTCTCAGCCACATGGCGGTGTGCGGGTCCTCCCGGCCTACCGACAGATACTCGGCCATCCCCTCGATGACCCAGAGCGGTACCTCGCCTAACCCGCGAAGGCCTCCCGCCTGCGGGGCGAAGGCAATGTCGTACTGAAAGGTGTGTACCAGCTCGTGGCCGAGTACGTGATCGAAGTCGGCGTACACGCCGGTGAACGGCATGATGACGCGCGTGCGGAGGGCCTCGGTGATTCCGCCGGTGCCTTGCTCAATGAACCCGCCGATGACGTTCGTCTGCTGGAAGTCGGCGTGGTTGGCGTAGAAGATCAGCGGTTTCCGAGTGTACTCGTGCTGCAGCGTATTCGAGAGCCGGGAGTACCAACGTTCCGCCATCCTTGCCGCGTCGGCGGTGGCCAGCGACTCCGCCGGATAGAAATGAATGTCGTAATGATCCGTCTGCATCACCCTGAAGTCGAACTCCTCGTACTGAACCTTGTTGCGGCCGACGTATTGCGCGGAAGTGGGCGTGACGTCGACGGTGACGGCAATGAGCACGGCGAGGCACGCGCAAAGAGCACGGGCCAACTCACCTGACAGGCGCATGAGTGGATCTCCGGAAGCACGCCACACGGTCGTCGCGGGCGAGAGCTGTATCGACGGGCAAGGGGTGTACCAACCGGCTTCTGACTTCCGGGTCAGCGGTCACGTAGCCGCGACAGCTCGGCTTCCGCGGCGATGAAGCCGAACGCCGCCCACTGTGTCCCACGCACCACCCGCTCGAACACCGCCTGAGCTTCAGCGGTTCGCCCGTGATACAGGTGCCAGTTTCCTATCCCGTAGCCCACAGTGGCATCCTGCACGCCGTCGCTCGAATCCGCCGGAGCCAGAATCGCATCGATGGAAACCTCGCCCTTGTATAAAAGGACCAGCCGGTGGTACGCATCGTTTTCGATGATGTCCATGTCGAAGGCAATAGGGGTGAGCAGCCGTCGGGCGTCCGCGTCTTCCTCCATCCGGCGAAGGGTCATGTAGGCCCAGTGGGTGGTTGCCACCAGCATGTCCGCGTTGGTGGACACCCGAAGCGCCTCACGGTAGACACTCGAGGCTCGGCGAAAATCGCCGCGCAGGTAGTGCGCGAGCCCGAGGTGATACCAAATGTTCGATTGCAGCGTGCTGGTGGGAATGTTGCGCGCGTTAGGTAAGCCGTCGGGTTCGATCGCATCGGGCTGCCCGCGGGTGAGCTCGGCCGCGTGCTCCAGATCTGCGATCGCCGCCTCCAGCCGCCGCACGGTGATGTAACGATGCCCGCGATGGCGATAAAGTCGGGCGTCCCGCGGATGCCGCTCGATCGCCCGGGTGAAGTGCTCGATCGCCTCACCGTACCGGCCGAGATAGGCAAGGCGCCGACCGACCCAGATGGCTGCATCCGCGCTCTCCGGTGTGCGCGAGAACTCCTCCTGCGCCTCGCGAAGCTGCTGCTCGTAGCGGACACGCACTTCGCCGGGGATTTCCGGACGCATCAAAAACGTACCCAGCAGCGAGGTGGCTTCGACGAACTCCTCCCGGTCGGCGGATGTTTCTCGTGGAGCGCGGGTCGCGCATGCAACCAGCGCGAATGCCGGCAGCAGCCATCGGCAATGGGCCATTCGTCACCTCCATGCAGGGATTCGGCCGCAGCATGCGCGGCCGGGCGGCGCAATATCCAGGTAGGGCGGAATATGTCCAGATCGGTGGTCAACACCGCGTTCGCCACATACGTTCTCTCGCGGAACGCCGAGCAGCGACCGGCGCCTGAACCCCTTGCCCGGAGACCCACGTGTCGCGCATCACCGCTCTCGTACTCGTGCTGCTCGTGTTGTTCGTGCCGTCCGCGCGAGCGCAGCACGCATTCTCGGCCGAAGGCGCGTCGTACGATCCGGCCATCCCGACGCCCCGGTCCGTACTGGGATACGAGGTCGGAGAACGGTTTACGCCGCATCACTTGCTCATGCGCTACGTGGAGCGCGTTGCCGCTGCCAGCGACAAGGTGCGAGTCGACACCGTTGCCCACACCTTCGAGGGTCGTGAAGTGCTGGCGATCTATGTCTCGAGCGCGGCGAATCTGACGCGGTTCGCGCAGATCGAGGCAGACGCGCAATCGATCGCAGGCGTCGGGAGCGCGGCGTCAGCCGGCGACGCCGCGAACCGCCTGCCAGCCATTGCCTGGCTAGGCTTCACCGTGCACGGCAACGAAGCGTCAGGCGTGGAAGCGGCCATTGCGCTGCTATATCAGTTGGCGGCCGGGCGCGACCCCGAGACTCAGTTGATTCTGGACAGTAGTCTCGTCATCCTCGATCCAGTTCAGAACCCCGATGGCCACGAGCGGCATGTGCAGGATGTGATGCGGCGGCGCGGTGCAACCGCATTGCCTACGAGCCGTCAGGCGATGGTGCATGGCGGCGCGTGGCCAGGCGCGCGCACCAGCCACTATCTGTTCGATCTGAACCGGGATTGGTTCATCCTGTCGCATCCCGAGACGCGCGGGCGTGTGTCGGTCTTCCGGCGCTTCTGGCCGCACGTGGCGGTGGACCTGCACGAGATGGGCTCCAATTCGACGTACTTCTTCGCTCCGCCAATGGAGCCGGTCAACAAGAACGTCCACGAGAGTATCGTGCGGTGGTGGGACATCTACGCCGCGGCCAACGCGGCTGCGTTCGACGCACGAGGATGGTCGTATTTCCGGCGTGAAGGCTACGATGAGTTCTACCCGGGCTACGGCGTATCGTGGCCGATTCTCACCGGCGCGGTGGGGATGACTTACGAGCAGGCGTCGAGCGCCGGTGGCGCCATTCGCCGGTCCGATGGCACCGTGCTCACGCTGCGTGACGCCGCCTTACACCATTTTACGGCGGCGTGGGCGACTATTCTCACCACGGCGCAACGCGCCCGCGAGCGGGTTCGCGACTACGCCTCGTTCCGGCAATCCGCGGTCACCGATGCGCAACGCGCCGGGATGCGCGGTGTGGCGTTCGCCCGCGATGCGCAGGGGCGCGCCGATTCACTCGTCGTCAGGCTTCGGGAGAACGGCATCGCCGTTGCCTCACTCGCCACCGGTGCGGCACTTTCCGCTGCCACGAGCTTCGACGGCGGGCGTGCCGGCGCGGCACGCATGGAGAGTGGAGGCTACTGGGTCGACTTTGCTCAGCCTCAGGGACGCCTGGCCAAGGCG
>DATKDD010000319.1:0-2766 GCA_035512875.1 Gemmatimonadaceae bacterium
CCAGCGCGAGCGGTACACGTCGCCGGCGAAGCTCGCGATATCCGGCGGCTCGAACGGCGGGCTGCTCGTCGGAGCCGTGCTCAATCAGCGGCCCGAGCTGTTCGGCGCGGCGCTTCCCGCGGTGGGCGTGATGGACATGCTGCGCTTCCACAAGTTCACGATCGGCTGGGCGTGGACTTCCGATTACGGATCCCCCGAGAACCCGGAGGAGTTCCGCGTGCTGCACGCGTACTCGCCGCTGCACAACATCCGGCAGGGCGCGCGCTATCCCGCGACTCTCATCACGACGGCCGACCACGACGACCGCGTCGTCCCCGGCCATTCCTTCAAGTACGCCGCCGCGCTGCAGGCGGCGCAGGGCGGGCCGGCGCCGATCCTGATCCGGATCGAGACCAAGGCCGGACACGGCGCCGGCAAGCCGACGTCGAAGCAGATCGAGGAGGCGGCGGACAGGTTCGCGTTTCTCGTGCGGTCGCTCGGCATGTCTTCCCGGTTCGAGTAGCCCGGCGTGCCAGCCCTCGACTCGATCTTCGAAGCCGTCCGCGTCGCGACGTTGTTCGTCGTGGCGGTGTTCGCCGTCATCTGCGTCGTGGACTGGGCCGTCCGCACGAAGCGGATCAACGCGTTCAACCCGATTGCCCGCTACTTCCGCTCGACCATCGATCCTTTCATCGCTCCCATCGAGCGCCGAGTCGTGCGCGCGGGCGGGTCGCCCGCCGTAGCGCCCTGGTGGGCGCTGGTCGCGGCGGTCGTCGGGGCGATTCTGCTCCTCAGCCTGCTCGGCTTCGTCCGCAACCAGGTGCTGTTCGCCGCGCTCGCGGCGGACCAGGGCGCCGCCGGCGTCTTCCGTCTGCTCGTCGTCTGGACTTTCGCGATCCTGCGTCTCGCGCTGATCGTCCGCGTGATCAGCTCGTGGCTGCCGGTCAACCCCCACTCGCCGTGGCTGAGGTGGTCGTATCTGTTGAGTGAGCCGATCCTGCGGCCGCTGCGGCAGATCGTACCGACGCTGGGCATGATCGACATCACGCCCATACTCGCGTACTTCCTGCTCGGCTTTCTCGCCCGGATCCTCGTCGGCGCGCTCTGACAGGAACCGCCTTGCCGGCGACCGTGTATCCAGAGCAGACTGCAGCATCGCGGGCCGGGCGACTCGGCTGCTCCCAGTTCACGACAACTTCGATGTTGGAAGTGCCGGCCGATTTGACGAGCAGGTCGTCGGCCACGTACACGGTGGGCGCGGCGCTCGCCGATCGCTACGCGACCGAACGAGCACCTGGCTCAAGGGCGATGGCCGATGTTTACCACCGTCTGCGAGAAACGGTATTGATCACGGTATCACGGTGCGGGCGGCTGCACGCCCAGCCGCCTCACGCTGTAGATGTTGTCCTTGTGCTCAGTGCAGAGCGTGGCAAACGCATCCCACACATCCGGCCTGCGCTGACCGACGCGGCGTACGGCTTCATTGAACGCGCTATGGAAAGCCGCGACGTTCTCGGCCGTGTAATAGATGACGTAATTCCATTCATCGCCCCAGGCGTGGCCGAGCACGCCCCATCCGAGCAGGCGACGCTCGTTGATGAGCTCGTCGAGCACAGGGAAAAATGCGAGTGCGTTGAGCGAATCCAGCTGCGCTGGCGCGCGCATGGAGCACTTGTTGTAAGACACCACGATGACGCCTGGTTGAACCGCAGGCTGGGCACCGGCCGCTGACTGTTGCGCAACTCCGATGGATGGGAACAGCAACATGCCAGCGAGCGACAGAGTGAAAAGCGGCCTTACTCTCATACAACCTCCGGGAAAGTGGTCCGACTGCGCACCAAAACTGTCACCTGCTGCAGATCATTCGTTACGGCGAGAGCCGGTATCTGCCACCTGTCGTTCGGGAAGATTCGAGTTGAAGCTGGTGGCAAGAACTTCCCACGTTCCATCGGCCGACCGGCGGAAAACTACGAGCTGCTTTCCGGTGTCGGCGGGAGCACCTTGCACTTTGAGGACAAAGTTGCTGGTGCCGTAGGCCATGTTTCCGTCGCCTGCGACCTGAACATCCGAAAAACTGAACTCCTCGACCGTAGGGAACGCGCTTCCCCAAGTGAGAATCGCCGCGCGACCAGCGACGGGCTGGGCGTTGGGCGGTTGGAGGACCGCGTCCTCAGCAAACTGCCGAGACCACGTGGTCCAATCACCCGCCCGAATGTTTGCGACCGTGGAGTCGAACATCGCGCGGACCGTTGATTCATCCTCGGCGGTGAATTTTGGCTGTCGTGCCTGGCATGCGGCCAGCACTACGAGAGATGCGGCAAGGGATGCCACTGTGCGCGACTTACTCATGTTCGCCTCCTCC
This sequence comes from Gemmatimonadaceae bacterium, assembly GCA_035512875.1. Lineage (GTDB taxonomy): Bacteria > Gemmatimonadota > Gemmatimonadetes > Gemmatimonadales > Gemmatimonadaceae > JALZIF01. Next base: position 2,342 of record DATKDD010000319.1, read on the forward strand.
TAAGAATGGACTCTTACACTCGTCGCAACTTTCCCGCGACTCCCACATGCAGCGCGCAGTTACATCGGCCGGCTCTCACCGCGAGCGGACGCCGTCACCTTCCCAAGAACTCCGGCGATGGCCGCGCCAGCGGTTCCGGCATGCACGAACTCCAGCAGTGGATCCACGATGGTCGCGGTAAGGTTCAATACGTTCGCCACTCCATAATGAATGAAATCCACACCCAGCCATACCAGAAAACCAACGAGCCCGGCGATCTTGAAGCCTTCGATGATCGTCGCGGAACGAGCGCGGCTCATGATCGCCAGCGTGAGGAGCGCCGCGAGCGAGAGATTGCCGACCGCAATAGCCCACTGCAGTGGCGGCTCTCGCGTCACGCCGGTCGCTGACCCGGCGTTCGCCGCGAAGAACTCCGAAAACAGCAC
>DATKDD010000320.1:0-5003 GCA_035512875.1 Gemmatimonadaceae bacterium
TTCCCCATCAGCGCCGCATACATGCGATCGCTCTGCACCGGGAAGGTCCCCGAGTTGTTGTCGGCCTGTCCGTGAATCAGCAGGATAGGCTCCTTGATCTTGTCCGCATAGTTGAACGGCGACATCCGGTGGTAGATCTCCTGCGCCTCCCAGTACGGGCGCTCCTCCTGCTGAAATCCGAATGGCGTGAGCGTGCGGTTGTACGCGCCGCTTCGCGCGATGCCGGCCTTGAACAGGTCGGAATGGGCGAGCAGGTTGGCGGCCATGAAAGCGCCGTAGGAATGTCCGCCGACGGCTATGCGATCGCGGTCGGCGACGCCCATCTCTACCACCTTGTCGATGCCTGCCTTGGCGCTGGCGACGAGCTGTTCGACGTACGTATCGTTAGGCTCCTTGTCGCCTTCGCCGATGATCGGCATCGACGGCCCGTCGAGAATGCCGTAGCCCTGCGTGAGAAGAAACAGGTGTGACGATCCGCCGGGCCTGACGAACCTGTACTCGGAGCCCTGGACCTGCGCCGCGGCGGCCGCCGTCTTGAATTCCCGCGGGTAGGCCCAGAAGAGGAACGGCAGCTGCCCCTGGGTGGAGTCGTATCCCGGCGGGAGGTACATCGTGCCCGACAGCTGTACACCATCGCCGCGCGTATAGGTGATGAGCTTGGGCTCGATCCCGGCGAACTGAGGCGCCGGGTCGGCGAAATTAGTCAGGCGGGCGACGCGCTGCCGGCGCAGGTCGCGCACGAAGTAGTTAGGCGGCTCGGTGACGCTCTCCTGGCGCGTGATCGCCCGTTGGCCCTGCGGATCGATAAGCGCTATCACGGTCTCGTACCTGGGCGGCGCCGAACGCCAGAGCCGCGTAGTCTTCTTCGTGGCGAAGTCGATCCGGTCGAGAAACGGCATGTCGCCCTGCGGCGAAGCGCCCTGCCCGGTGAGGTAGCCCGATCTGCCGTCTGCCGTAGTGAGAACCACGCGCGTGCCGTTCGGAGTCAGTTTCGTCTCGAACGAGCCTGGATCGTCATAACGATCCTCGTACGACCGCGACCACAGCAACTGCGCCGCCTTCGCCGGCGACGACGGGTCGATCAACCAGGTCTTCGTTTCCCTCGTGCGCCACCAGCGCTCGGTGACGAGCGCCAGATCGGCGCGCACCCAGTCCACACCGCGCAGACGTGAGGCGGCATCGAACAGCGCGGTCGGCTGGCCGGTGAACGGAGCAGCCAGCGACAGCATCCGGTCGCGCTTCTCTGCCGCAGTGCGCGGGTTGCCGCCGTCCAGCGCTTCGACCCAGACGAGCGTCGCCGGAACATCGGCGCGCCAGCTCACGCTGCGCGGGCCCGGGGCCACCGCATCGAAGGCCGATGGCACATCGTCGCGAAGAGGCAGCCTGGCGAGCTCCTTTACCTGCCGTCCGTTCATGTCCCACACGGCGAGGGTCGTCGGAAAGTCGCGCAGCGTCACCACGTACGAGAACGGTTCGTGGACGGTGGCGACATACAGGTAGTCACCGTCAGGCGACGGGTCGGTGTCTCGGTACATCCCCGGAGGGCCAAGGTCGGTCACCGTGCCGTCGAGCGAAACCAGCGCGATCTGGCTCGTCGCGAAATGCTTGAACAGCGCGGCATCGTGCGAGTTCTGCAGCAGGTCCTGGTAGGTGCGGTTAGGCGCCTCGCGTCCGCGCGACTCCTGCACTACCGGCCCGGAAGGCGTGGTTGGAGGGGCGGGCTCGGCACCGCGATTGACCGGGACGAACGTGCAGACGAGCCGGGGCGTGCTCGAGATCCAGTCACAGGGGGAGCCGAGCACCGCGTTGAGCCTGCGGTCCGACACGCGCCGGGCCTGTCCGGTGGCGACATCGGCGACCCAGAGCCATTGGCCGTCCTCACCGGACTGCACGAAGGCGATGCGTGTGCCATCGGCCGACCACATTGGGCTCGAGATGCGCATGCCTGCCGGCGTCTCGATGCGCCGCTCGGTATTCCCATCCACTGAGCGAAGGCGGAGGCCGGTGAAGCTGAAACCGCGCGAGCCCCCGCTGGTTCGCGGGTCGATGCGGATGCCGGCTAGACGCAGCTCGGCTGCGGCGACCTCGGAGATTGGCGGCAGTCCTGCGCGCTCGAGAAGGAGTAGCCAGTCGTTGTTGGGGCCGACCGACACGGCCGGGGTCGGCTCGGCGTCGAGGATCTGCGCGATGGGCGCGGGGGGCTGGCGATATGGCTCCTGCGCGATCGCGGGCGCCGCGACGCACGCGGCAAGGACTGCCGCGGTAGCACGCGGCCAACGGCGAGAATGCATTCTTTGAAGCTCCCGACTTGAGGAAGGTGTAGGCTCAAGCTACGCGCCGGCGCGCCACAGCGTTGTGACACGAGCCGCAGTAGTCGGCCAGCGTGCAATGCTGTACCGCGCGTCAGGCTTCGTCCATCGCGGAGTAGCAGCAACCAAGCTTGCAGCCAAACCATGGGTTGTCGCCGCCCTCTGGAACATCCATCACGGAGATTGGGTGCAAGCTGCAGTCGCCGAGATGCCATCCGCCGGATTCCTCATTCCAATCTTCTTCCTTGGTGCACCATTTGAACGGCGCGCTGATGATCGCTTCATCAGTGGCAGCGGCGCTCAGAGAAACGAACTCCGACTGCAGCCGAATGCTTCCGGCCGGATCAACGGTGCCGAATACCCACCACGCCACAACATCGTCATCATCCGTCCTGGAAAATCGATGGGCTGTATCGCCTTTGACCTCTATGATTCCGATGAATCTGCCGTCAACGAGCTCTCCCACCGTGAAGTCGTGATTCTTGCATGCGGGTTTGATCGTGTACAACGGATTCGGGCCGGGCCTGTGTGGCGCATCGCGATTGCGGCGCTTCTTAAGTAGCCCCCCCTGGGCGCCAGAAAACGTCCGTACCTCTGCTACTCTTCCCACGAGGCTACCACCCCTGAAGTTTCGCTCCCTTGGGCATCCTGCGGTCGTCTCAAAATCTTCGACTGTCGCGACGCTTGGCTGTCGAGAGCATGCAGCCGCCAGTAGAGCGGTCACCAGAAGAGAGGTGGCGACCAGGTGTGAGCTAGGCATGACACTCTGCGTTGAGGGGTTTGTCGGTTCGCAACGTGGACAGGAAGTCTTGGCGCGCGTGTCACTGCTCATCAAGAACGAGCGTGTTCGACTGACAACAGCCTAACGTACAACCGAACCAGGGTGAGTTCCCGCCCCCACCCTGCGTACCGGAGTCGCCTGCCGCCTGAAAGGACATGAGCTGCATTCGAGCATCACTCGCCGGGCAGGGTTCGGGTCCGTGTGCCGGCTCCCAGCCGGCCACCTCGGCCTTGGGCCGGTTGCCCGCCGCCTTGCAACGGATCACGAAGTCTCCCCGCCGGAGATAGGCGCGACCGGTATCGCTCACCACCGCCGTCGAAAGGAACTCCGATCGGAAGACAGGCTGGCCGCTCGTCAGGTCGAGGTACACCCACCAGTAGACGGTGTCGTTGGGAAAACGGCTGAATCGCGGCGCGTTGCCGTTTATGGCGAGCCGAGCGACGAACTGTCCGCGCGCCAGGTCCCCCTCTCGAAAGGTGTGGCTGCCGCAGGTGGGGGTGATCGTCACCGTGCCACCCGCCGAATCACGGTGCGCCACGCCCTCGCCACTTACCCGCACGCGCCTCGCCTCGCGCTGAGCGCTATCGCGCTGCCCAACGAGCGAGCCGCGTACGCTGGGAACAATCGGAAGGCACGAGGCGGACGCCTGTGTGGTGTCGCCACCTGGTGCCGCCGTGTCGGCAGTATCGCGGGCAGTCCCTTCCGGGCCATTGCACGCGGCGGTGAATACCATTCCAAGAAGTGCTGCCCGGAAAACAGCGGATGAGATCTTCACCTGACCCTCCTGTAATGATTGCAAAGTCGACTGCGCGTGCGATCAGTGTATGGCGGGTGCGCGCAGGGCCGCTACCGCCGCGCCCCATCTGTCTGCGATCCGCTGCTCCCCGGCTCGACTTGCGAGCACCGCGCGCAACGCCATCGCACGAACCAGCGCCGCCGGTTCCGCCACGTGATGTACCAAATCGAATCCTAACGTCGGTAACCCGGACAGGCTCCGGTCGAGCAGTCGAGCGGCTTCAATCGTGTCGCCGATCGCCAGTCGAAGTTCAGCCTCCTGGTAGATGTGGTCGATACTGACATCTCCCGGCCGCAAAGCGGCGCGTTCAGTTACGTACTCATCCAGTTGACGGCGGAGCGCCACGGTATCGCCGGCGAGGAGCATGCGCTGCAAGGTGAACAGTGGTGTCGGCTGGCTGTCCTGCTGATGAATCCAGGTCGCGCCGGTGATCGGAAAGGCCAGCATCGAGGGACGCAGCAGCGTGGCGAGCGCCAACTCCTCGCGTCGTTCTCCTGAGGCGAACTGTTCGAGTGCCGTTCGTGTGGCCCTTTCCAGTGCACGCAGCGTGTCGGCCGGCGCCCCAACCGAGGCATATGCCAGATAGGTAAGTGCTGGCTCGGCCACCGGCCGGTAGATCGTCCATTCATTTCCCCTCGGGGTTGTGAACGAATAACGCGGTGCTGTCCGGCGCAGCAGCGCCGCCGCGCGCGCTGCATCACCGCGCAGAGCCGCCAACGCGGCCAGCCCCGAAAGAGTCGGCACATCGGTGATCGTGTCGGGTGCATTGGCCAGTACGGAATCGGCCAGCTGCGCAGCGCGCGCGAAGCTTTCCGTCTTGAGCAACAGACGGATGTCGGCTTCGGCGAGACGCAGCCGCTGGTCCTCATGCGTGGCTAGCCGGCGCGCATGCCCGAGCTGGGCGAGCGCGGAGTGTCGCTCGTCCCGCGAAAGGGCGAGCTCACCGAGTCCTTCCAGCGCCTTGGCGAACGCCTCCCGCGCGTCGGCGCTGGAAGGAAATGCATCGACCCACCGCTCGGTTACCCTTCGCAACCGCTCACGGTTGCGAGTGGCTGCTCCCGCTATCGCCTCCGTCGTTGGGCCCGCCTGCCCACTGAATAGTTGAGATGACGGATAG
>DATKDD010000321.1:0-2647 GCA_035512875.1 Gemmatimonadaceae bacterium
CGCACGATGAGCGTGCCGAGGACTTTAATGTTATCGTTTCCGCATGGCTGAGTCGCCAGTCGCTCTCCTCCGCGCCCACTCCCGCCACGCTCCCTGGAACGCCCGAGGCCTCGCAGCGCATGTGACCGCGCTGGTGGACGCGGCGGGCCTGCGTCCGACCAACGCCTCGGCGCGCGCCGCCCCGACCGCGCGAGCCGTTCGATTCTATGTAGCAGGCGGGTTGATGGATCGCCCCGACGGGTCCGGCACCGCGGCGACCTACAGCTACCGGCATCTGCTCCAGCTGCTCGCGATCAAGATCCGGCAGCGCGAGGGCCAGAGCCTCGAGTCCATCAAGCAGGAGTTCTCCGGCGTCACGGGCGATGCGCTGGAGCGCAGGATCGCAACGTCGCTCGCGCCCGCTCTCGGCGCGGGCACGGCTGAGACAGTCGCGCACGACGACGATCCCGCGCGGACCTGGCGCCGGATCGACGTCACGGAAGGTGTGGAGATTCACGTGCGGTCGGACGTGTCAGCGGCGAGAGAAAATGCGGTGGTCGCGATGCGGGAAGCGGTTAGAGCAGCGCTTGGGAGAGAGGATGTGCGCGATTAGATCAACTCAACAACAGGTTAGGGTACACGGTTGTTGGTTTTAGGCTCTGGGTCAACTGACTGGCTGCGGGTTTACGGCGTACGGTCGTAAGTCTTTGGTTCAACTCCCGGCCAACCACCTTTAGCCGTTCACCGTTTACCAGGGAATGAACCGAAAGCCAAGAACCAACAACCGTCTACCCTAACCTGTTGTTCGCAGTTAACTCCTCGCTTTGAGCTTCCGAATCGGCGGATCTCCGGTCACCTTCTCCCACCCCGCCGCCGCGCCCCGCTGCGACAGCAGCGTCGCCAGTCCCGCCGTTATCGCCGACGCCAGTGTAAAGCTGATCGCTTTTCGCCACGGCTCGATCGGCAGTTCCCTCACGTTCGGCGGATCCTCGTGCGTCACCGCGCGCCACCCGCGATTGAGCGCCTTCTGCACCACCGCCCCCGCCAGCATCGCCGAGCCCGCCGCGACGATCGCCCACAGCATGCCATCAGGCTTCTGTTTCTTCTTTCTCATTCGTAGTTCCTCTCCGCCTTTACAGAATGCGCCACAGTTTTTCGGCGCCCCAGCACAGCAGCTTCACTTTGAGCGGCCAGCTCCGGACTTCGTCGAGCGTTATCTCCTTTGAGTGCTTGAGGTCGTCGAAGAAGATGCCGTCCATCCGCTGCCCGAACCCTTCGTTCAGCACCACGATGTTCGACTCGTTGTTGAACGAGATGGAGCGGTTGTCGAAGTTCATCGACCCTATCGTGGACCAGTAGCTGTCTACCACCATCGTCTTGCCATGCATCATCGTCGGCTGAAACTCGTAGATGCGCACCCCTCCCTCGAGTAGCTCCTCGTACATCGCGCGGCCGGCGTACAGCGTGGTCTTGACGTCGCTCTTGTCTCCGACGGTGAGCACACGAACGTCCACGCCGCGCTTCACCGCCGCGACGAGAAGCCGCTTGAGGTTGTCGTCCGGGACGAAATACGCGTTGGCGATGTACAGCGTCTTGCGAGCGCCCGCGAGCGAGATGGACAGAAAGCGCTCGGCCGGCGTGCTGCCGACGCTGGGAATCGTGTGCATGAGCCCCGCGTTCACGTCGCCGCGCTTCGCGAGCGCGGGCCACGGAAAGAACAGGTCGCCGGTGATCAGCTCGCCCGTTGCTTCCACCCAGCCGGCGGCGAACGCCGCCTGTAGCGACGCGACAGTCGGGCCGCCGAACCGCACGTTGGTCTCGCGCCACTGCCCCTCGCTGTGCCCGTCGCCCAGCCAGTAATCGGACAGCCCGAAGCCCCCGGTGTAGCCGATCTCGCCGTCCACCACCACGACCCGCGCGTGCGACCGCTGCGTCGCCTGATGCAGCGTATACCACTTAAGGGGACGGAGCCACGCGACCTCGACGCCTGCCTGCCGCAGCCCCTCGATCCACTCTTCCTTCAGCGGTCCCGACCCGAACGCGTCGAGCAGCAGCAACACGCGCACGCCGGCCCGCGCCCGCTCCGAGAGGTACTGCGCCAGCGTATCCGCGACCGCGCCCGGCTCCGAGTAGTACATCTGCACCGTGATCGTCCGTTTCGCAGCCGCCAGGTCGTTCCACAGCACAGGGTACGTGCCGTTGCCGTTGAGCAGGATGTCCACCCAGTTGCCCTCGTCAATGTGCGTCCCGGTGTACAGCTCGATCGATTTCGCGAACAGCGAGTCGCGCACGTGCGGCGGTCCTCCGTCGTCGCCTTCGGCCATGACCTGCTTGACGGTGTGGCTGCGCGTGACCGACAGAATTCCGATCAGCGTCAGCACCAGCACCAGCAGGACCAGGAGAATCGACCCGGCGTATTTGATGAACGTCATTCAGCGGTTCTCCGCTTGCCTGAAGGTCTCACAGCTTGCTCCCAGTCACGAATCAGAACAGTTTCGGCGTAATGAATGTCGTAGCACGCCGCCGAGCAGCCACTCGGGCGATAGTACTCGACCGATCGCTGGAGGCGTTGCCGTTCTTCCGCCTCAGTGATTCCGCCGACGACTCCGCGATAACCTACTCACCGCCGTCCGGCGGGCGCTGGCGCGTGCTCCCCAGCCCCGGCGAC
>DATKDD010000322.1:0-4723 GCA_035512875.1 Gemmatimonadaceae bacterium
ATGTGAGCGCAGCGTTCATCGGCCGTTCGGGTGTCCACTCGAAGTCGTACGTCTCGCCGACCCCGAGGCGTACATGCGCGGACCCGACTGCCCGCTTCCCGATCGGGAGGTCCGCGCCGTCCTTGGCGAGGGCCCGCCACGTGAGCGGGAGCGAGTCGGCTGCGAGCTCCACCCGCACGATAGGCGCGAAGAGAATGTTGACGAGGCGCAGGCGGTAGCGGGTCCCGGCACGCAACTCGATAGGCGCCGGCGCCGGGCGGCCGTTGATCGCCGCCGCGAGTGCTTTGCCGGCCACCGCGCCGCCGACCATGAACGTCAGGTCCATCGCCGGATCGTACCGCTCGCCCGGCTCCAGTACGAGCAACGGCCCGTACAGCCCGGCGCCGAGCTGGCGACCCTCGTCCATGTGGGTGTGATACATGTACGTGCCGGCGCGAGGGGGCGTCATGACGGCCGTGAACGAGTCGCCCGGCGCAAGCAGGGGCGCAATGCTGCCTCCGGTGCGGCTCCACCCGGCCACGCCGTCGTAGACGCTCTCCAATTCCATCCCGTGCCAGTGTACCGTGGTCGGCTCCCGCAGCCGGTTGATCACGGTAATGGCCGCAGTCTCACCGCGCACGAGCACGAGCGGAGTGCCGGGCACCTCGACCGAATCGACGCGCGGCTCCCTACCCCGCTGAAGGACGAAACCATTGCGCGCGGTGCTCGCGGTATCTCCCCGCGATTCCTGGACGAACACTCGCAGGCGGCGTTGAGGCAACGGCACGGCCGCCGGCACCGGCGCCGGATCGCGAATCGTTATGCCGAGCACGAGCCCGGACATGCTGACGAGCGGGTGGCGCGCCACGTCGTGAATGTCGTGGCCTCGCACGCTGTCGGCGCGCTCGGGAAAGGGCGTGATATGCGGGATCATGTGGCAGTGCATCAGCCAGCTTCCCTGACGCGTCGGCACCCACTCCATGCGGAAGGTGCTTCCCGCAGACATCAGCTCGGTCACCGCCAGGCGCTCCGTCGCCGAGCTGTAGAGCGTGTCCCTAACGCCGTCTCCCTTCGCAAGCACGCGGAAGTGGAAGCCGTGGAGGTGCATCGGGTGCGGGAGATAGCCGCCATTCACCCAGCGCCAGCGGACTGTGTCGTTTGCGGCGTACTCGAGCCGCTCCGTGTGCGGCCACGAGCGTCCGTTGATCGCGAGCTCCCAGATGTCCTCCTTCGCCTTGTTTCGAACCGTATCTCCGAGATAGACGTCGAGCACCGTCATGACGAAGATACGTTCGGCGGTGTCGCGCGGTGTTCCCAGGGGGTCGATCACGATTGCCCCCGTGAGCTGCGAATCCCGCCATGGCCGGTCAGCGATAGGCGAGTGGGTCGTGGTCCCCCAGTAGAGGTAGGTGCCCGGCGCTCCGGCGCGGAACGTGACTTCGCGCGTCTCGCCAGGCCGCACGTGCATGGTGCCCGCACCAGCGGTTCCCGCGCGAAGGCCGTGCACCACCAGCGTGGAATCGGGTATCGAATTCCGCACCGAGACGCGGATCTCGGTCCCCGATGTGGTTCGGAGGAGCGGTCCCGGTATGGTCGCCGCGCTGCCCTCTTCGGCGAACGCCATCACCGTGACCGATGTGTCGACATCGAGGTCGGGTCGCCAGCTTGCCAATCGCGCCACGAGCCTCAGCCGCAGCGCACCGGATTCGACCGCGCCGGCCGGCTTCCGGTTGTCGTTAGGAACGACCGTGTCAGGAGGTGCGGATGCGGACGGCTGAGCCACCGCGCCGCCGTCCAGCGGAGCCGGGAGCCACCGAACCGCCGCGACGAAAAGCGTCGCCAGAAGCAGCAAACGCAGCATGAAGGATCCTCTTTCCGAGAACGACCACGCTATACGGCGTCGGCGCCTGGGGCGCTTCCACGGACCGTCCCCCGACGCCAAAGTGCAGGTTCCGCCGCGCTTTCACCAGATGCTTCACTACTTTCACCACATGCTTCACTACCTGAAGGCGTGGAGCAGGATCACGACCCGATGCCAAAGGGCCCGGCTTTCGCCGGACCCTTTGTCATTCACCCCACCCGCGTCCCGCGTCCCGCGTCCCTCACCCCGCGCTTTTCACTGCACCGCGTTGATCATGTCGAAGATCGGGAGGTACATCGCCACCACCATTCCACCGACGACAACGCCGAGCACCACGATCATCACCGGCTCCATGAGCGACAGCAACCCCGACACAGCCGTATCCACTTCGGTATCGTAGAAGTCGGCGATCTTCGATAACATTTCATCCAGCCCGCCTGTCTGCTCGCCAACGGCGATCATCGAGATCACCATCGGCGGGAATACGGCCGATTTGGCTAGCGGCGCCGAGATGGTGTCACCGCCGGCAATCGAGGCACGGGAATCCATGATTGCGTCGTGAATGACCCGGTTGCCAGAGGTCTTGGCCGTGATCTCCAGACCATCGAGAATGGAAACGCCTGACGAGATGAGCGTGCCGAGCGTCCGGGTGAATCGCGACACGCTGGACTTGCGCACAACGTCGCCGATCACCGGCAGCTTGAGCATGAGCTTGTCGGTGTTCAGCTTTCCGCTGGACGTGCTCCTGTAGCGCTTGAACAGGAACACCAGCGCGTAGCCGCCGACGCCGACCGCCCACCAGTAGCCCTGCAGAAAGTTCGACATGCCGATGACGACGCGCGTCGGCATTGGCAGCGCCAGGTTGACGCTGGCGAACATCGATTCGAACGTCGGGATCACGAAGATGAGCAGCACCATGATCGCTATCGCGGCCACGCTCGTGATCACCATCGGATACATCATTGCGCTCTTGACCTTGCCGACGAGCGCGTCGTTCTTTTCGAGGAACGTCGCCAGGCGCATGAGAATGGTGTCGAGAATACCGCCGGCTTCACCCGCCGCCACCATGTTCGTGTACAGCTCGGTGAACGCCTTGGGATGCTTGGCCAGCGCATCGGCCACCGTGTTTCCCGATTCCACGTCGTAAACCACCTGCCGCGTTATTTCCTGCAGCGCCGGGTTCTCGCTCTGCTTGGACAGAATGTCGAGCGCCTGAACCAGTGGAAGTCCGGCGTTGATCATCGTCGAGAACTGACGCGTGAAGATCACGATGTCCTTCGTCTTCACTTTTCCGTGCCGCTTGCGCTTCCTCTCTTCGTCGATCTTGACGACAATGAGGCGCTGTCGGCGGAGCTGCGCCACGACGTCGTCGCGCGAAGGCGCTTCGAGCGTCGCGCTCTTGAGCTCTCCGTTCAGCGAGCGGGCGGTATACGCAAAGGTCGGCATGTCCCTCTCCGGTCAGATACGAACTATCGCCGGGTGCCGGCAGTCTTGCCGGACCCATTGCTTCCGCGCAGAGGCGAGTGGTCGTCCTCGCCAGGCACCTGCTCTCCGACCATGCGCAGGAATTCGGTCGGATCGCTCGTCACACGCAGACATTCGTCGAGTGCGACTTCGCGCGCCATGTACGTCTGGTACAGGGCGTCGTTCAATGTCTGCATGCCGTGCTTCTTGCCACTCTGCATCAGCGAATAGACCTGGTGCACCTTGTCATCGCGGATCAGCGCCCGGATCGCCGGCGTCACCACCAGGATCTCGGCGGCCATCACGCGCCCGCCGCCGCGTACGCGCGGAATCAGCGTCTGCGTAACGATCCCCTCGAGTACGAAGGCGAGCTGTGCCCGCACCTGCGATTGCTGGTAGCTCGGGAAAACGTCGATGATTCGGTTGATCGCTTCGGCCGCGCTGTTGGTGTGGAGCGTCGCCAGGCAGAGGTGGCCCGTTTCGGCGATGGTGATCGCCGACTGTATCGTTTCCAGGTCGCGCATCTCGCCGACCAGAATGATGTCGGGATCTTCTCGTAAGGCATACTTGAGCGCCGACGAGAAGCTCTTAGTATCGGTGCCCACCTCGCGCTGATTGACGATGCAGTTCTGGTGACGATGAATGAACTCGATCGGATCTTCGACGGTGATGATGTGCCCGCGCCGCTCGCGATTGATCTTGTCGATCATCGCCGCCAGCGTGGTGCTCTTGCCGGAACCGGTTGGCCCGGTGACGAGCACCAGCCCTCGCGGTTTCTCGCACATCTTCGACACGGATGCCGGCAAGCCCAGCTCTTCGAACGTCTTGACGTTGAAGGGGATCTGGCGGATTACCATCGACACGCATCCACGCTGCTTGAAGCAGTTCCCGCGGAATCGCGCCAGGTTGTTGATGCCGAACGAGAAATCGAGCTCATCATCGAGCTCGAACCGCTTCTTCTGGTTCTCGGTGAGAATGGAGTAGGCGAGCCCCAGCGTATCCTTCGGCGAGAGGGACTGCTCACAGGCCGAGCTGGTGATGTCGCCGTCGATGCGCAGCTTGGGACGCTCCCCGGCCGTGATGTGCAGGTCGGAAGCGCCACGCTGGATCATCTCCTCGAGCAGGATGCGGAGATTTAGCGCGGTCGGTGCGGCAGCTGCATTATTCATACGACTATGACTCTCGGATATGGAGTGGCGGGCGAAAGCACCGGGATCGGGCGGGCGGCGGGCCGGAGCTCCCGCGCAGCCCCACCGACCCCAGGGCTCCCATACTCGTCAGGCAGCGTAATCATGCGGTCGTCTCACGGATCACCTGCTCCATCGTCGTGATCCCCTTCATGACCTTCAGCAATCCGTCCATGCGGAGCGTGAGCATCCCGTTCTCCAGGGCGGCATCCTTGATCTCCTGCGCGCCGGC
>DATKDD010000323.1:0-4156 GCA_035512875.1 Gemmatimonadaceae bacterium
ACCGACCGCTCATCGGCGGGAACGGGGTTCGGCATGGACGCAAACGAGTCGATTACCGCCGGGAAGACCGTAGGAAACCGTCCGAGTCCGATCATGAACTCCGGAACTCCCCCACCATGCATCGGCACCGAGTTGGCCGGATTTCCCGGAAAACCGACGTTCTCGCCCTGGTACTCCGCCTCCCACGGCTCGATGCGCGGCTGATCCTTGAAAACGGTGAACCACTCGCACCCGCCAAGCAGAGCCGGCACGAGGACAACAAGAAGCAGGCGCCGCATTCCCGCGTCGCTCGTTGCGCGTCGCGCGCCCCGCCTATCGCTCACCGCGCACCTCCACCGCTCCGTGCTGCCGGAGCAGATCCTCGACGAGCCGGAGTTTGTCGGGCGGACACTCGACCCAGATGCCAAAGCTGCCATCGCTGAATCGCGGATCGTATCCCACTGTCATCGTCAGGCGCGGAAGCCTCGAATTGATGAACAGACCTGCTACGGTCGACAGCGCACCGAACAACACCATGACCTCGAATCCGAAAATGGTGTACGGCACCCACGACGCCACCGGCTTGCCCCCGACCACCAGCGGCCAGTAATCCGAGGCCCAGATGGCTATCCAGAAGCCACACGTCGCGCCGAACAGGCCACCGAACAGCGTGAATTTGCGCACAACGCTCGGGCCGTGGTCCAGTGCCTGATCGAGCTCGTGCCGGGGTGTCGGCGAGTATACGGTCATCTCGCCCGGCCGCTCCTTGCGCAACGCGCCGATGGCTTCCACCACCGAGTCGAGCTCCCGAAACACACCAAGGATTCCGCGCATCAGGCGAATTCTCCCGGTGTGTCAGGCTCGTACTCCAGATGACGTCCCGCGTGATCGATGTGATCCTCGTGCGGATGCCGCCGTTTCAGCGGCGGCGGAAGTATCTCCTTCACCTCCGAGATGGCGATCACGGGGAGCTGCTTGATGAACAGCAGGAACCACATGGAGAACCAGCCGAAGCTGCCGAGCAGGATCGCCCAGTCCACCCACGAAGGTGAATAGTTGGTCCACTGCCACGGCTCGAACTCGTGCGAGAGCGATGGCACGACGATGACGAACCGCTCGAACCACATGCCGATGTTGATGAAGATCGACAGGATGAACAGCCACGTGGTGTTCCGCCGCCACGATTGCTTGAACAGTGTGAGCGGCAGCGTCATGTTGCACAACAGCATGATCCAGGCGGCCCACCACCACTGCCCGAAGAGGCGGTTCATGAAATAGCTCTGCTCGAACTCGTTGCCGCTGTACCACGCTACCCAGAACTCGGTGAGATAGGCGAGCCCCACCACGAGTGATGTGAACAGGCAGAGCTTGGCTGCCGCATCGAGGTGATTGATCGTGACGTAGTGTTTGAGCCCGAACCACCGGCGAATCGGGATGATGATCGTGAATACCATTCCGATACCGGAGAATATCGCGCCCGCCACGAAGTACGGTGGGAAGATCGTCGCGTGCCATCCCGGCGTGAGCGCCATCGCAAAGTCGAACGACACGACGGAATGCACGGAGAGCACCAGCGGCGTCGAGAACGCGGCGAGGAATAGATAGGCCCGGGCGAAGTGGCGCCATTCCCTGTCCGAATTTCGCCACCCCAGCGACAACACGCTGTAGATGCGCTTTCGCACCGGATGCGTTTCGCGGTCGCGAAGCACGGCGATGTCGGGAATCAGCCCGACGTAGAGAAAGGTCGTCGACACGGTGAGGTACGTCAGAATCGCGAAGACGTCCCACACCAGAGGGCTCTTGAACTGCGGCCAGAGCAGTCGCCAGTTCGGATAGGGAATGAGCCAGAAGAACTTCCACGGACGGCCGAGGTGCAGAATCGGGAACAGCCCCGCTGTCATTACGGCGAAGACCGTCATCGCTTCCGCGCAACGGTAAATGGTCGTGCGGAACCCGGCGCGAAACAGATAGAGAATAGCCGAGATCAGCGTGCCGGCGTGACCGATACCGACCCAGAAGACGAAGGTGATGATGTACACGCCCCACATGACCGGCGGCGCATACCCAGCCACGCCGAGGCCGTAGTAGAGCTGGTACATCCACGCGCCAATGCCGATGAGCAGACAGGTGATCGCGGTACCCAGCCCGATGAACCAAGCCTTGGTGCCGCGCAGCGTGGCGATGATCTCATCCGACACCTGCGTGTAGCTGGTGACCGCGGGGAGTTGCACATCCGCGCTGGCAATGTTGGAGCGTACCCGGGTGGGCCTAGTGACCGGCGCCATTTCCCGCCCCCTCTATCGCCGGTTGGCCTTCACCCGGGTGATTGACCTTCTGCAGGTACACCACCGCCGTAAACGTGTTTAGCTCCTCGAACACGTGATAGGCGCGCTCATCGTGGACTTGCCGCGCCACCATCCAGCGCTCATCCGCGGCATCGCCAAAGACGATCGCCCGTGACGGGCACGCCTGCGCGCACGCCACCGTGAACTCGTCAGGTTCCAGCTCTCGCCCATCCAGCACCGCCCGGTTCTCCGCTTCGCGGATCCGCTGCACGCAGAAGGAGCACTTTTCCATTACCCCCTTGCCGCGCACCGTAACATCGGGGTTGAGCTGCCAGTTCAGCGGCTCCGGCCAGGCATATTGCGGCCGCGCCGGCTCGCCGTATCCGAACCAGTTGAAATACCGGACCTTGTAGGGGCAGTTGTTGGAGCAGTAGCGCGTGCCGACACACCTGTTGTAGACCTGCACGTTGAGCCCATCCGGAGCGTGGTACGTGGCGTACACGGGGCAAACCGGTTCGCATGGTGCGTTGCCGCAGTGCTGGCAGAGCATTGGCACCACGCGCGCCTCGAAATTCGCCGTAGTGACATCGCCCTCGTAATAGCGCTCCAGGCGGATCCAGCCCATCTCGCGCCCCATCGCGATGTTGCCGCCCGGTATCGCATCCATTCCCAACCGTTTGGTCTGGTACGGCGCGCCCACCGTGGGCACGTTGTTCTCCGCATAACACGCCGTGACGCAAGCCGAGCACCCGGTGCACCTGGCCAGATCGATGGTCATCGCCCATCGGCGATTGGCCATGCCGCTCCAGTGCTCGGGATCGTACATGCCCTTTTCCTTGTGCTCGATACCGCTGGCGATCGCACCTTGCGCGTCGGCGGCGAGCGGCGATCTGAGTCCAGGGAGTGGCTCGTGCGATGCATCCCCCGGAAAGTGGTGCCCACCATGCTCGATAGGCTGGCCCAGCGCTGACGCCGGCATGGCCCGCGCAATGCCGCGGCCATGCTGGCGCGCCGAGCCTTCGGTGGTCACCAGCGCCCGATGCCCACCCGCCTTCGTAACGCCCACCTTCACGGCCGTCCACGCGAACGCCCCGGACTGCAGATCGAAACTGACCGGCGAGACATCGAGTGGATTGATGCCCACACTGGCGGCGTAGCGCCCGTACCCTTCGAGCACCGTGCCCTCCGGATAGCCGGCAACCGCCCGCGGTCCGCCTGACGAGGCGGCGCGGTGGCCTTGCCCGAACATCATCGCCAGTGTGTCGGGCCGTACGCCCGGATATACATACGCGGGCGCCGTTACCCTTCCGGCCGCGCTCTGCACGGTCAACAGATCACCGGCGACGACATCGAGCCGCTCGGCCGCTGACGGGTGAATCTCGATCCACGACTGCCAACAGATCTTGGAAACGGGATCGGGAAGCTCCTGCAACCACGGCTTGTTGGCACCGCGATCGCCGAGCACTGCCGACGGATAAATGTGAAGGAAAAAGTCACCGGTCTGGGTCTCGAGCGGCACCGGCGCCGGCCGCGTCTGAGCCGGCAGCGGTCGCCCGGCCTCCGTGCCACCCACGCTACCGGTCGTCAGTCCAGTCAGGAGCGCGGCGGCAAACGCCGCTTCACCTCCCGGGAACCGCTCCATGAGCCAGCTACGGTAGCTCGCCGCGGAGAATTGAGCATCACCTGTCGCGCGTCCGAGCTCCAGCAACACGTCCGCGGTAGCACGGGTTGAAAAGACCGGCTCCATGCCCGGCTGCTGTAACGAGACGACGTTCGGCACCACCTGGGCATCACCCCACGACTCCAGCGGGTGGTGATCCGGCAGCACGAGATCGCACAGCTCCGTGGTCTCGTCAGGGTAGCTCGAGAAGCTGACCTTGTAAGGCACGCGA
>DATKDD010000324.1:0-12783 GCA_035512875.1 Gemmatimonadaceae bacterium
GCGCACTCCCCCCTGCACGATCTCGCCGCTGGCGGGGTCGAGCGCGATCTGCCCCGCGGTGAAGAGGAACCCCGCGGCGACGGTGCCTTGCGAGTACGGGCCGATCGCGGCGGGGGCGTTGGCGGTCTGGACTTGCGTGAGGGTCATCGGGAATCGGGAATCGGGAATTGGAAATCGAAATCGGAAATCGGAGCGGCCCATGGGTGCGCCGCAGGTCAAGGTATCGCGGGTCGCGGGGGGCTCGCCAGCCCGAAGAGGCGTGTCGCGTTGCGCGCGCACAGTGCGCCGAGTGCCGACGGCTTCGCCCCGCGCGCAGCCGCCAGCCGCTCCACCGTGCGTGCCACCCAGGCGGGCTCGTTTCGCCTGCCCCGGTGGGGCACGGGGGCGAGGTACGGTGCATCCGACTCCACAAGCAACGCGTCGTCAGGCACGAGGCGCAGCAGGTCCTCGTCGGTCCATTTCCGAAAGGTAATGATGCCGCTGAACGAGATCATCCATCCGGCGTCGATCCCCGCGCGGGCGAGCGACACGGATCCGGTGAAACAGTGCAGCACCCCACGGATCCCTTCCCGCCCCGCTTCTCTCATCACGGCCGCCGTATCGTCCTCGGCCTCGCGCGAGTGGATCACGGCGGGGACGTCGTGTTCCCGCGCCAACGCGAGCTGGTCGGCCAACGCTTGCCGCTGCTTCGTTTTGGGCGAGTGGTCGTAATGGTAGTCCAGTCCGCACTCGCCGACCGCAACCGCCCCGCGCGAAAGGTGCGCGGCGATGGCCGGGGGATCGCGGTCCGGTAGAAATCCCGCGGCATCGTGTGGGTGAACTCCCGCGGTCCAGTAGACAAATCCTGGGTGCTCCCGCGCGAGGGCCTCCGCGCGATCGGCCGCGGCGAGCGACTCGCCGATGCAGACGATGGCGCTGGCCCCAGCCTGGCGGGCGCGGGCTATGACATCGTCCCGGTCAGCCTCGAACGCCGGATCCGCCAGATGCGCGTGGCTGTCGAGGAAGGGGAACGCGGGAGTGGATGCAACGACGCCGCCAAAAGGCGGCGTCGACGTCATCGCGATGTGCACGCCACGACATTTCGCGACCCCGCGCAGGATTGCTGCGGTTCTTCTATGAGGTCGCGTTCCATTTAGCGAACTCTAGCCTGCAAAGAGGAGTCAAGTAGTCTCGTCATTGTGTCGTAATGTGGTACACCGACCACTACCCACCCGCGAACGGCCTGATTCTCTCTCAGACCGATAATAAAGGTGGGAGTGCCGGGCACCTCAAGGACCGCGGCTGTCTGCCGCCGGGCGACCCGGTGATCTGATCTGTAAGCGTTGTCACGGCAAGCATTTAATTCCGTTTCCGTGAGCAAGGTCACCTTCGATGCATCCCTAACGGCATCGCCTTCGTTCATTGACTCCATGACTCGATGGACCCACCCAAGAGCAAAGACGCGACCCTTAACCATGCTTACGCACTCCGCAAGTGCGGCGAATCGCGACGGGAGCCCATCTGGTGCAAGATCTAGGTAGTGGTATTCCGCCAGTCCGGGCATGAAGTAAGCGCTGTCAAGATCCGGCAAATAGCCCCGGACAAAGCGACGGCACTCGCCGCACACTACTGAACCGAACTCAACGAGCACCACTGCAGAGCCGTGTGCGGATGTGTCTGGCAGGTCAAAACCAATCACCTGTCGGCCCGAGTCGTTCGGCCTGTTGCCTGAACTACAGCTCGCGCTTGACAACAGGACGACGCCGATCAGGAACAGGGTCGCCAGACGCACGGCTTGCTCGAAAACTAGTGAGAGACAGCTGATACTTCTACACGAAAAGACGCGACAAATCCGGCCTCTTCAGCTGCAACGAGATCGTGCCATGCGACCCCAAACCGAAGCAGCGGTGGCAACCGAACGCCTGGCGCCATAAATGCGACGCTGCCAGCGCTCTGACCGGTGCCCAATTCCCAGGAATCGATGTGATAGCGTGCGTCCTCATCCGGCGCGAATCCTACCGCGCGCATCGTTCCGCTGGGATCAAGCATCACGTCGGTCACTAGGGGAAAACTTCGCTGACTCATAGTTCCCTTCTCGAAGGCAGCGCGTTGCTCGGCATACGCCTTCAGCACTCGCTCAGGCATGCAAGCATTAATTACGTGCTGCAGCCTACCCTCACGGAATACCTCGATGACGCCACTTCCAGTGTATATGATGGCCACCAATGGCCCACCAAGCGAAGCAAGACGAATTTCGTTCGGTCCGGGAAGCGGAAAGCGGCGCGTCCCATAGTCTGATCGGCGCATCACCACGGCATCGCGGCGTGATCGACCGTCTGGTGCGTAGAACGATACGACAGTACTTAGCGAATCGGCGCCGCGTTCAAGGAGTGCCGAAGGGATGGCTAGGTGTGACACGTAAAAATTACCAGCGGAATCCACGACAAGATCCAAGCCCGTGCGATCGAGGCTAGTGGTCGAGAGATGGTCACCTTGTGCGGAATAGCGTAGCACTCGGGGGGGATTGCGATCGAGGATCCAGAGTTCGTCTCGGCCAGGCGGTGCAGCAATAGCTTGAGGATTCTGATATTCGCCAGGCCCTTGCCCACTACGCGCCAGGATTTGTCGCCGCGAGAAGTCGCTGCTGAAGAGATGCACCTCAACAGCACCGGCATCGAGAACCGCAAAGCCGCTATCTAGGACTTCCAGGTCGGTTATCTGAGCCGGGTACCAGTTCGAGTCCTTCGCGATAGGCACACGACGACGTCCGGGAGGCGCTATTGCGGTAACCTCCCGCAGTGAGCCTTCAGCCGCGATCGAATCAATGCAACTCAATACGGGAAAACCAGGTACCTCTTGCGGGCGTCCGCGCTCCGCGGCCGTGGCATCGATGCGCGATTCTGGTCGAGCAAACGGATCGCCCTCGCCGCCGCAAGCAACAAGGGCGAGTGCCCACAACTTCCAGATGTAGCGCACCTTCCGTCAACCCTGACACTGACCGCATGGGGAGGGCGACCAAGATTCAGTCCTCGTGCCATCATTATTGCAGGTGTAGCTGACCTTAGTTCCTTCCCATGCGTTCTCTACCCTCGTGGGATAGGTGTGCATTATCAGCTGGCACGAGTAGCAGTGATAGACCGTATTGTTTACGCAGGGCGGGTCGAGTTCCACGCAAGTCACATCGCAGGGAAACGCCGGGGTTTGCCCTTCGCTGGACGGGCTGAGGGTCAGCACTAAAACACCGACGCCTCCCATCATCGCTGCCTTGAACAGTCGCGTTCTGCTCATGCTCTCCTCCGGTGGCGGTTCACTAGCTGCCGGTTCTACGAGACGCTCCTCATCGCCGCAAAACCCAATAACACACGGCACAGCGCGAACGGCACGGCACAGGTCGACCATTGCCATACAATGACACCTGACGCCGGCGTATCCGATAGATTCTTACGTACCGGGCTACACGTTATGTCGTTATGGGCTATGCCAGTATACGACAGATTGAATAGGATGTCAAGCTCGGATTCCTTACGTCATAGTGTTCTTGTGACGTCGGATGTGAATGGCATTCAAAATGTGGATCATCGGTGGACGGATGCTACTACTATCTACGCGCACGCCAGCGTCTCAACGGTTGCGCCTAGCAGTCGCTCTCGCTTTTGGGCTCCGCAGTCACCCGACCCGTGATTGGCACGCTCCGCGGGAGCTCCGCGTACTCTCCCCAACCCGGCGCACCATGACGCGCTCGGCTGCGCGACAGGCGGGGCAGCGCGTCCGCTGGGGCTTCGCGGCTGCGCGCCGTCTCGTGGCGACAAGGTATCCGGGTCAACAACAGGCTGATCCGCCGGCTCTATCCGAGAAGCGCTTGAAGACCTGCGCGAAGGCCGGACGGGGGCAGCTCGGCTGCGACCGTCATTTGAGCTCCGTTTGCCGGCGGTCCACCACACAGTTCCCGGATGCGCGCCGGCGATGGCCTCGGCGCGCCCGGCCGCTTCGAGTGACTCGCCGATGCACACGATCCCGCGAGCGCCCGCCGCACGGGCGCGCGCGATCACATCTTCGCGATCGCCGTCGAATGCCGGATCGGCCAGATGCGCGTGGCTGTCGATAAAGGCCGGTTGCACCTCGGCCGAATCACCGGGCGCCGGCGGGCTCCTTTGATCGAGCGACCGAAGGATCTTCGCGCGGAACGCGCGGCTTGCCCTTGGCCGTGGCTTCGCCAGCCTTGCGCGGCCACTTGTGCTCGATCAGCAGCAAGATCGGGTTAGCGACAAAGATGGAGCTAAAGGTGCCGATGATGATGCCGAACGAAAGCACCCACGCAAACGGCCGGATTACCGCCCCGCCGAAGATGAGCAGGGCGAGTAGCGAGGCCAGCGTCGTCGTCCCCGTCATCACCGTGCGGGGAAGCGTCTCGTTCACAGAGCGATTGAGAATAGCCTTGAGCGATGACCGATGATCGCTGCGCAGGTTTTCGCGGACCCGATCGAACACAACCACCGTGTCATTCATCGAGTAACCGACCACGGTGAGAATCGCGCCGACTACGAAAAGCGAGATCTCGATATTCATGTACAGCATGAAGGCGAGCGTCGCCACGATGTCGTGCACAGTAGCGAGCACCGCGGCGAGGCCGAAGCGCCACTCGAATCGCCAGGCGAGATACACTAGCGTGAGGCAGAATGAGATGAGCAGTGCGACCGCCGCCTGACGCCGCAGCTCGGATCCCACCTTGGGTCCCACGGCCTCGGTACGCAGAAGGCTGAACTCTCCCTCGCCGAACCGCTCGGCGAGAATGTTCGTGATTCTGCTTGCGACCGTCTCGGCTCCCCCTTCCTGCTGCGCCACGTGCTCTTCCTCCTGCGCACGTATCAACAGCTCGTTGGGAGTTCCGAAGGTGGAGATCTCCACCCCGGGCAGGCCGGCATCGGAAAGGGCTCCCCGCACATCGGCGATCTGGGGCGCCTCGCGGAATTGCACCTGCATGAGAGTTCCGCCGGTGAATTCGATGCTGTAATGGAACCCTCGCACGGGCAGTAGTACCAGTGCCGGAAGAATGAACACCACCACCAGAATCGCCGCGGTGCGCCAGCGGCTTAAAAAGTCGAACTTGGTGTTATGTAGAATACGCAGCATCAGATGCTCAACGTTTGGGCTTCACGCGAACGCTGAAGCCAGATGAGGAACAGTGTCCTTACGACGAAGATCGCGCTGACCAGCGATGCGGCGAGCCCGGCCAGCAGTGCGACGGCAAAGCCCCGCACCGGTCCAGTGCCGAACTGGTAGAGAATTGCGGCCGTAAGAGCGGTTGTCACATGGGTATCAACGATCGCACTCCATGCCTGTTCGAAACCGCCATCGATTGCGCGACGGAGGGTCTTCCCATCATCCAATTCCTCTCGGATGCGCTCGAAGATCAGAAAGTTGGCGTCCACCGCCATTCCGATCGAGAGCACGAATCCGGCGAGTCCCGGAAGGGTGAGCACCGCATCAAATCCCGCCAGAATGGCGAGCGTCGTCAGGCCGTAGAAGACGAGCCCACACACCGCGAGGAATCCGGAGAACCGATAGTAACCCACCATGATCAGCACGACGAGAACGACCGACAGTGCGCCTGCCTGGAGCCCCTGGCGGATCGCGTCATCGCCGAGGCTCGCTCCAATGGTACGCGATTCGATGACCTGCAGCTTGACCGGAAGCGCGCCGGCCCGCAGCACGAGCGCCAGATCCTGCGCCGCCTGCAACGGCTTGCCCGACATAGTGATCTGGCCGCTAGTTCCGATGGCACTGCGAATCACCGGAGGCTGCCCCTGCACCACATCGTCGAGCACGATCGCCATGTAATCGCCGATGTGACGCTGCGTCTCGGCACGGAAGCGGCGCCCGCCCTGATTGTTCAACTCGAAGGTAACGACATTCCCCTCCATCGGATCGGTGCCCGGGCGAGCGTCGATGAGGTATTCACCGGTGATGATCGGCCGCGCGTCGAGCATGTAGAACGTCCTGAAGCCAGGCTGCGTCGCCACGTCCCCTTGGCCGCCGAAGCGCACCACTTTGCCCGGCGGAATCGCCGCCCGAACCTGCGGCAGACTGAAATACCGACGTACCGTCGAGATGTTTTCTTCCGACACCGCGTACTCGCCCGGCAGTCCGGTTGGCTGAATGAGACTGGATAGCGCGCCATCGGCACCTAACACCAGATCGCTCTGTGCCGTGTCGGCGACGGTCGTGTCGCCAGGCGTGGCGCTGTCGGTGGTGAAAAGCTGGTCCAGTGCCAGACGGGAAGCGGTGTCACCAGTCGCAGTCGCCACCCTTGCCCCTTCGCCCAAATCCCGAAGAATGCGATCGATGCGCGGCAGCGCTCGTTCGAGGGCGCCGGTCTCGTCGGTCAGCTGGAATTGCAAGAACGCCGAACTCTTGACGAGCGCCTCGGCACGCTCACGATCATCGATCCCTGGAAGCTCGACGATTATCCGATCGGTTCCAACCTTCTGCACCACCGGCTCGGCAACTCCGAACTCATCGATGCGGGTTCGCACTACCTTCAGCGCGCGGTCGATCGCGTCTTCCCGGTCGGCCACCGTTCCCTGTGACTCATCTATCTCGAGGGCGAGATGCATCCCCCCGCTCAGATCCAAACCTTTCTTGAGGGGGACGCGACGGACAGTCGTGTCACGGAAGGAGCCATCTGCCTGCCGCATCCGCATTTCCACATCGCGCGGAAAGAGCGCATAGACGGAAGCGGCGATGAGTGCGACAATGATGAAAACGCGATTGCGAATGGACATTCGACTGATAGAGGTTCTAGGGAGAGACCTGAAGGTTAGAAATAGCGCCGTGCGGAGTCAACGCAGCCCTGGCCGACTCAGCGTCCCGATGCAGCTGTGCGACGAGCTCCGCAGCCCCCTCGAAGCGGCGGATATCGCGCAGATATTGGAGGAATTCGATCGAGACATGGTGGTCGTAGAGATCCAC
This sequence comes from Gemmatimonadaceae bacterium, assembly GCA_035512875.1. GTDB lineage: Bacteria > Gemmatimonadota > Gemmatimonadetes > Gemmatimonadales > Gemmatimonadaceae > JALZIF01. The sequence continues at coordinate 6,949 of DATKDD010000324.1, forward strand.
CTCGGCTTCAAGCAGGTGCACTTCCAGCGAAAGCGTCGAGTCGCCAAAGGTGGGCCGGCCACCGAGGTTCATCATTCCGCCAAACATCCCCGCTCTGGAGTGCACGCGCACGGCATATACCCCGTTGGGGGGCAGAAGCTTCCGTTCAGGTGGCGAGCCCAGATTGATCGTAGGGAATCCAAGCAGGCGGCCGCGACGGTCTCCTTGGCGGACCGTCCCCGACACCGAATACGGACGGCCGAGCATCGTGGCCGCTTCATCGAGCTTTCCGGAGGCGATTGCGCGGCGGATTCGCGACGAGGAAATCGGCGACGGGTCGGTCGCCGTGACCGGCCCGAGTACTTCGACATCAAAGCCGCGATTCTGGCCCAGCTCGCGCATGACATCGGCACTTCCTTCGCGGCCACGTCCAAAGTGGTGATCGTAGCCGATCACGAGCTGCCGAACGTGGAAGCGGCGCAGCAGCACCTCGTCGACGAACTGTGCGGCGGTGAATCTGCGCAGCGCGTCGGTGAACGGGACGATGGCCACGTAGTTGATGCCGCTCTGGGCTACGACCTCGAGCTTTTCCCGGCCGATGGTCAGCAGCGGCGGGGCATGCTCAGGGCGGACGATCTCCAACGGGTGGGGATCGAAGGTGACGAGCACGCTGTGCAACCCGGTCTCATCGGCACGCTCGGCGATGCGCGACAGCACCAGCTGGTGGCCGCGATGCACCCCATCGAAGGTGCCGACGGTGCAAATGGTGCCTGGCGAGTTTGGTGGGAGCCCCGAGTCTTCCCAACCACGAAAGCGGTCAGCCATCCGCGCTCCCGGAGCGGGACGCTACACTGCCCTCGTCCCGCGGCCTGGTCATGACCACGCGCGGCTGCCACAGTTCGCCGCGACGTTCCGCGAACGCGACGAGTGTGTCGCTGTCTCCCGCCAGGAGCGCGGCGCGGTCGCCGGCGACGGTAGCCGGAACTTCCTGACCCCGAACGACACGTGTGATGTCCGACGGTACGAGTCGCTGGGTACCGATTCCCGTTAGGGCATCGAGCGGCGGGCGGAGTTGCACGCGCTGCTCCCGCAGGTCCGCGATCGATACCGCGTCCTCGACTCGAAACGGGCCAATGGCGGTGCGTCGGAGCGCCGTCAGGTGGGCGGCGCTGCCGGTGAGCCGGCCCAGGTCGCGGGCCAGCGCACGAACGTAGGTTCCGCCTGCGCAGGTGATCTCGACTTCGAGGTCCGCGTCGCGCCAGGCGCCCACGCGCCACTCGTGCACGGTCACCGGCACCGGACGGAGCTCGGGCTCCTTGCCCGCCCGGGCGAGATCGTATGCCCGTTTGCCGCGCACCCGTTTGGCGGAAAACTGGGGGGGGAGCTGCTCGAACGTTCCGGTAAGGGTGGGCAGCGCATCCTCTACTGCCTTACGAACCGGCGGCGGCGCGGTCCGCACGACCGCCCCCTGCGGATCGTCGGTGTCGGTCTCGCTGCCGAACCGGATCGTGGCAGCATAGCGCTTTGGCTCACCACTCATGTACGGGAGAAGGCGCGTAGCGCGGCCCAGCAGCAGCACGAGCAAACCCGTGGCGAACGGATCGAGCGTACCGGTGTGGCCAATGCGCGGCTCGCCGATGGCCCGGCGGGCGACGAGCACCACGTCGTGCGATGTCGAGCCGGCCGGCTTGTCGACGAGCAGCAGCCCGTCACGCGTCGACATCCTCGTCAGGCGGAAGTGTTCCATCCTTGATGCGAGCGAGCAGTGTCTCGATTCGCGCGGCGTGCTCCACCGATGGATCCAGCCGGAAACTCAGCTCTGGTGCGAAGCGAAGGCGCAGAATGCGACCGAGAGAGCCGCGCAGGTAACCGGCCAGGCTGTCGAGCCCCTCGAAGGTGGACTGCTTCTCGGCCTCGGTGCCCATGACGCTGACGAACACGCGCGCCGTACGCAGATCCGGAGTCACGTCCACCGCGGTGACGGTGACCAGACCCTGGATGCGCGGATCCTTGGCTTCTGTCGAGAGAAAGCGCGCCACTTCCTCCCGAATGCCCTCGGCCACACGCTCGCTGCGGCGGCTATCGTGCGCCATTCCGCTGCCTCACAGGAAGGTGGTTATGGAATCAATGATCCGGCACGTCGGCGCGTCAGCGACCATGCGGTCGGCCGATGAGAGCACGGATGCGGCGTGGCGGCGGTCGGTGGCGACGGTGCACGCGGTGATCTCCGCGCGCTGCCACACATCGTGGTGTCCGGTCTCGGCCACCGACACGTTGAATTCGTTATGCAGCCGGTCCTTGAGGCTGCGGAGAACGGACCGCTTGTCCTTGAGGGAGGCCGCGCCGGACAGGTGCAGCTCCCACGAAACGACGCCAATCACCACGCGTCAGGACGCGGGGCTCGGCTGAAGCGTCCGCGCCACCTCCTCCGTGCGATAGGTCTCCAGGACGTCGCCAAGCTTGATGTCGTTGAAATTGGCGATCCCGATTCCGCACTCGAAGCCTTCGCGCACTTCGCGCACATCGTCCTTGAACCGGCGCAGCGATTCGATCGTGCCCTCGTATACCTCGACTCCATCCCGAATGACGCGAATGCGGTTGCCACGGGTAACCGTGCCGCTGCGCACGAAGCTGCCGGCAATCGTTCCGGCCTTCGGCACCTTGAACACCTCGCGGACTTCGATCTCGGCTGTGACGACGTCGCGCTCTTCGGGCCGCAGCAGCCCTTCGAGCGCAGCGCGCACATCGGATACCGCATCGTAGATGACGCGATACAGCTTGATGTCCACGCCTTCCCGCTCGGCCGAGGCGCGCGCCTTGGTGTCGGGACGCACGTGGAACCCGATGATGATGGCACCGGCGGTCTTGGCGAGGAGAATGTCGCTCTCCGAAATCGCGCCGACCCCGCGCTGGATCACATCCACCTGCACTTCATCGTTGGACAGCTGTTGCAGCGCGTCGGCGAGCGCCTCCGCCGGTCCACCCTGATCGGCCTTGATGATCAGGTTGAGCATGCGGGTCTCACCGGCCGCCGCCTGCGTCATGAAGTCCTCGAGCGTCACGGCGCCCTTGGTGGTGCGCCGGCTCCTTGCCTCGCGATCGAGCCGTTCCCGTCGCTGCGCGATGTCACGCGCCGATTGCGCGTCTTCGACCACGATGAACTGATCGCCTGCCGTGGGCGTCCCATTGAGACCCAGCACCTGAACCGGAATCGCCGGCCCCGCTTCCTTGACGATCTTGCCGCGCTCATCGAGCAGCGCCCGCACGCGGCCCGAGTACATGCCGACGATGAAGTCGTCGCCGACGCGCAACGTGCCGTTCTGAACGAGCACGGTGGCCACGGCGCCCTTGCCCGGATCGAGCTGCGCCTCGATGACCGTTCCGCTCGCGCGGCGGTCGGCGTTGGCTTTGAGATCGAGAATTTCGGCTTGGAGCAGAATCTGATCGAGCAATTCCTGGACGTTGGTGCCCTTCTTCGCCGAAATCTGCGTGTGCAGCGTGTCGCCGCCGAAGTCCTCGAGGACGACCCCATGCTGCAGCAAATCCTGCTTCACCTTGGGAACGTTTGCGTTAGGCAGATCGATCTTGTTGATCGCCACCACCATCGGCACACCGGCGTTCCTGGCGTGGGAAATGGCCTCGATGGTCTGCGGCATCACCTGATCATCGGCGGCAACGACGAGCACGACGATGTCGGTAACCTGCGCGCCGCGGGCCCGCATGGCAGTGAACGCTTCGTGGCCCGGCGTGTCGAGAAAGGTGATTGCCCGGCGGTCCGGCAGGGAAACGTGATAGGCGCCTATATGCTGCGTAATGCCACCGGCCTCGCCGGCCACCACCGTTGCCGTGCGAATGTAGTCGAGCAGTGATGTCTTGCCGTGATCCACGTGGCCCATGATGGTGACTACGGGCGGCCGCCAGTTCAGATCCTCCGGCGCGTCCTTGGCTACCTCCTCGGCTGGCGCGGCGTACTCCTCCTCGCGCATCGCCTGGAAGCCGAACTCGCCGGCGACCATTTCGATCTGGTCGAAGTCGAGGCGCTGATTGATGGTGATCATCAACCCGAGATTCTTGAACGCAAAGCCAACGATCTGGGACGCGGAAATTCCGAGCGTTTCGGCGAGTTCGCTCACCGTTATGAACTCGTTGACGCGAACGGTCTTCCGCTCGCGTTCGGCCATCTCCCGCCGCTGTGCCTCCAGCTCCTCGCGCGCGGAGCCGTCATCGCGGCGTCCGCCACGTCTCGTGGGGGCCGCACGCATCTGACCCATCGTGCGCGCGATGTTCTGTGTCACTGCTTCCTGATCGACGCTTCCGCGCTTCCCCTTCTTGCGCTTTCCGCCCCGACGCTGCTCTTCGCGGCGCGCCGGCGGCGCGCCCGCCGGAGCAGCGGTTCCCGCACTCGAGGGGGTGCCACCCGCAGATGCCGGCCGGGATGGAAAGGGCGTTGCGGACGCCACAGGCATCGGACGGCGCGGCATGTCGCGCGCAACCGGTGTGGGACGCCGCACATCCGCGGTGTGTGACCGCGTGGAAGCACTGGCGTGAGCGGGCACCGACTGGCGTGGCTCGCGCTCCTGCGAAGGCGTGGCCGGGCGTCGCTGGCCCGGCCGATCATCGGCAGCGGGCACGGACGGCGCCGCGGGGCGGTCGGGCCTTGCCTCGGGTGCCGCCGCGGCGGATGGCGCGGCGGCGGCTGCAACCGGCTCGAGCTTGGGCGTACGAGAGATCTCGGTTTCAGCAACGGGAGCGGCTTCCCGGGGCGGCTCGACGGCGACCGGTGGAGCCACCTCGGCGGCGGCGTCGGCGGCGGCCACATCGTGCGCGTCCTGCTCGGCCTGTGCGGCGGCGACGTCCGCTGCCTTACGACGGCGCACTTTGACAGGACCGCCTGACGAAGCGGGCGCTTCCGCCTGCCGCGCCGGCTCCTTTCCGGACGCCTCGGCAGGAGCGGTATCCGACTTCTCGAGCTTCGCCGCGGTCTTGGCCGTGCCACGCCGGCGACGCGTCGGCGCCGCGGCCGGTTTCTCGGCGCGCGCGCGCTTCTCCCGCTCCCAGCGCGCACGTAGCCGTGACACCTGGTCGTCTGTCAGCTCACTCATATGACTGCGAACCGGGACATCCAGTTGACGGAGCATGTTTATCAGCTCCTCACTGGGAATCCCGAACTCGCCAGCCAGGTCGTGCACCCGAAGCTTGATCAAAACCATTCTCCTATGGGGTCGCGGCCCCGGCCGCTCTCCACGCCGCGCGAACTCCGCGCGCGAGATCGCGAGCCAGGATGCCGACGACCGCCGTCGATTCCCTGCCGACCGCGGCGCCCAATGCGGACGCCGATGGCCCTTCCACTATCGTGACCTGACGCGCCCGAAGGAGCGGCATGATCTTGTCCTTGCTGTGCCGTGAAACGTCAGGCGCCACCACCGCCACCTGCACCTTTCCGCGCTTTGCTGCATTGCGAACCTGCTCCACGCCTACCACCACCAGTCGCCCGCGCGCCCCCAGCCCTATCAACCCGGCAATCTGCCGCCACTGTCCCTCGGACATGGGCTCGGCCGGCGCACCGGTCACGCCGGTTGCCCCTCGACAGGCGGTTCTTCCGGCGCGTCGTCGGCCGACGCCCCATCGGCGTCGGCGCTCGATCCATCTTCAGTCAGCTCGTTGATCATCGCCATTATCCGATCAGCCTCTTCGGGGGCAATGCCCGGAAGCTTGAGGAAATCCTCGCGCTCCAGATCGATGATGTCGTTGAGCATTCGATAACCGCCATGCTCGAGAATGGCCACCGTCGCCGGTCCCAGCCCGTCGATCTCCGTAAGCCGGACATCGGGAGCCTCTTCCTCGTCAGGCAGCGGT
>DATKDD010000325.1:0-5878 GCA_035512875.1 Gemmatimonadaceae bacterium
CACGCTGTTCGGAACGGCGATCGCGTTTTTCTGCGCGTACGAGGGTTTTTTCGCAGAGGCCGGCGCCGAGGGAGTAGGCCGGAGCACCGCGACCGCCGTGGTCGTAACTTCCGTGGCGATACTGATGCTCGACGCGCTCACCGCGATGGTGCTGGCCCGGTATCTCATTTGAGACAGCTTTTGGCTGTTGGCTATTGGCTATTAGCTAACCGCCCTGGTTTCCCTACGTTTCCGTCTGGCCAATAGCCAAGAGCCAACAGCCAACAGCTTCTGAGCCATACAATGACATTGCAAACGAACAGATGAAGCGACGCGACGAGGTTCTCGTGGGCATCATCGTCACCATCGGCCTGATCGTGGCCATCGCCGGCACGGTGTGGCTGGCGCAGGGCGGGCTGGAGCGGGGGTATCCGCTGTACGCCCAGTTCCCATGGGGCGAAGGGCTCAAGCGCGGACAGCCGGTCCTGCTCTCGGGCGTGACCGCCGGCTACGTGGACAAGGTCGAGTTCATCCCGACCGGCGGCGTCCTGGCGACGCTCAGGATGACGGGCGGTTACCGGGTGCCCAAAGGCTCGCGCGCGTCGGTCGTCCCAGCGGGGTTCTTCGGCGACAAGGCCGTAGCGCTGACGCCCGAGCGCCCGAACACGGTGACTCACGCCGAGGGCGACACGCTTCCCGTGGCGCCGAGCCCGCCGGGGGTAGATCAGCTCGCGGCCAAGGCGGATTCGATAGCCGGCTCGGTCCAGGCGATCACCCGGGAGTTCGAGCGGGAGCTAGTGGTAGGCCGCGGGCTGGCCGAGTTGCGGGCCACGTTGGCCGGAACGAATCGCTTGGTAAACCAGCTAAGCGCGGTTGTCTCGGCTCAATCGCGACAGTTAGACGCTACTATGGCGTCACTTCGCAATGCTGCCGCCGCTGTCGACCCGACCAAGGTGGATTCCACGCTGCGCAACATGCAGGCGGCCAGCGCCAACGTCGTTGAGCTGTCCGCGGAGCTCAGCCGGACTTCGGCGCAGCTCAGCTCGACGCTGGCCAAGCTCGACAGCGGTGAAGGCACGGCCGGCAAGCTGCTCACCGATCCCGCGTTGTACAACGACGTGCGCCGACTCGTGACGCGGGTGGATTCGCTGACGCTCGATTTCCAGAAGAACCCGCGCCGCTACATCAACCTCACGATCTTCTAGCGGCTCCCCTCTCGCCCTCGAGTTCGCGGACAAAAAAAGGGCCGGCTCCGAATGGAGCCGGCCCTTTCTCTCGTGCAGGAGCTAGAACGTGTACTTGGCCTGCAGCTGCATCTGGTAGTTAGACCGCAGGTTGTTGGAGAAGAACTTCGTATAGCCGGGGTTGAACCGGTACGTCGGCCGCCCCGTGACGGCATCGCCGCCCGTGTAGCTGCCCGAAGTCAGCAGAGTGATCGGGCTCGTGCCCGGGCTCTCCTGGAGGCCCCATTCCTTGTTCAACAGGTTCAGGAAGTTGAAGATGTCGAGCTCTACCGTCACGTGCTGCAGACGGAAGGTCCGGAACGACTGCCGCAGCTTCAAGTTGACCGAGTTGGTCCAGGGGCCGGTACAGGCGTTGCGCGGAAGAATGCTGCCGCGATTCTCGTTCAGACACGGCGTGGAGTTGATGAAACTTTCCAACGCTTCCGCCTGCTGCGCCGGGGTGTAGCTCGTTCCGCCGAACGTAGAGGTCAGGAACACCATCTCCGTCGGGTTCGTGGCGTCATTCGGGACGTACACGGGGTCGTTGAGCGACAGGCCGTCGGCGTTCAGATCGCCGCTGGCGATGTAGCTGTAGGGAGCTCCGGACTCACCGAAGTAAGTCAAACCGATGTCGGTCTTCGTACGCAAAGTGTACATCGCCGTGGCGATGATCCGGTTGCGCTGCTCGAACGTCGACCGCGTAGGCGTCTTGTCCAGAACATTTCCACCCCAAACCCGGCCGAATCTCAGCTGCGAGAAAGAGGTGCTGGACGTGAAGCTCTGCACGTCGTACGCGTGCGTGTTGGTGTAGAAGAGCGATCCCTCGAAATTGTTGAAATACCGGCGCTGGATACCGGCCGTGAAGCTGTAAGCGTAATCCTCGGACTGATTGCTGACCGCGAATACCTGCGATCGGCCGCCCGGCTTGAACGTCGGTGAGAAAGGCGCCGTCCCGTACACTACCCGTCCCTCGGGATTGGTGCCCTGCGGCCCCGCCAGCGCGAAGTTCTCGTAGAACAAACCGTTGACGCCCTTGGTGTACATCGCCTCCAGGGTCGTCACCCAGTTGCCGAACAACCGGCGATCGTAACCCAACGTGGCACGCATGTTCTGCGGGTACTTCAGGTCGGGATCGATGACGTTGATCTCACCGCCGAGAGCGGCCGTCTGGCCGCCACCACATGCTGACGGCGGCGAGGCGATGCTGGCGTTGTTGAACGCCGGCGGCGTCCTCGTTCCGGACGTCGCATTGCAGGTGAGCAGCGCTACCGCGCCCATCCCCGAGTTCTGGAACATGTTGCTGAGCCAGACGTACGCCGGGCGGCCCGTGAACAGGCCGACGCCGCCGCGCAGCTGGTTCGCCGCGTCACCCGTGACGTCCCAATTGAATCCGACGCGCGGGGACCACTGCAGATTCCCGGACGGCACATCGGCGGTATTGAAGCCGTAGCTCGTCTGGATCGCGGGATTGGTCGGCGGCTTGTCCTTGAACACCGGAATGTCGGCGCGCAAACCGATTGTGACGTTGATGCGCGGGGTGACTGACCACTCGTCCTGCGCATACAGCGAGTAAATCGCCGATTTGAAACGGACAGCGCCGTCGCCGCCGGCGCGGACGCCGCCGGACCCGTCCGGCTCGAGCGGGACGCCGACGATATAGGACTGCGCTGTGCCGCTGCGCAGGTCATCCAGGCTGTCGAAATTCCACACGCCCCGATTCGCCTGGGCGAAGAGGTTGCGGAACTTCTGGAACTGGTTCTGCGTGCCGAGCGTAATGCGATGCGATCCGAACGGCATCGTGAAGTTATTCGTGATCTCGAATATGTCCTGGTCCAGCTCATTCCCATGCGAGAAGCGCTCGGCGCCGGAGATGAGTCTGAAACCGGGCGTCTCAACCGTCACCTGCGGTGTCGGCGACACCGGTGTTCGGCGGTCGCGGATCTGCGTGTAGCCGGCGAGCAGCTCGTTGTAGGAGCCGTTGGGGAAGAGCGTCCGCAGCTGCATCGCGGGCGCATGCTTCTTCGAGTGGAAGAAGTAGGCGTTGTCGGAGAATCTGAACGACGAGTTGGAGCGGAAGAAGTTGTCGTCCTGCGCCGATCCATAGTTGTAGCGAAGGATCAGCTGCGAGTTCCACGGCAGGTTGAAGTCGAACCGGGTGAACACGTTGGTCAGGGGGTTCTCGAGATTGACCAGACCGAACGTGCCGTTCGTGTTGAGGCCGCTGTACTGGCCGAGCGCGGCCAGAAACTCATCGGTCGTGGCCTTAGTCAGGTTCGTCCCCGGCTGGCCGAGATACGGGCCATCGGCCGGGCTGGTCCGCGTCTGCCACTCGGGGCTGAAGAAGAAGAACGCGCGGTTCCTGACGATCGGGCCGCCCACGGAGAAGCCGAACTGCTTCTGATCGTACTCCGTAATGTAGTCCTGCGAGCGCGTGAGGCCTTCGCTGCGCGTGACGCCAAACGCCGACCCGTGCAGCTCGTTGGTTCCGCTCTTCGTCACGGCGTTGATGAGGAGGCCGGCGAAAAAGCCCTGCCGCACGTCGTACGGCGAGAGCATGACGACGTATTCCTTGACGGACTCGAGTCCGATCGACTTTCCGTTCGCCTGCCCGCCGGGCTGGCCCGTGGAGCCGAGTCCAAACACGTCGGCCTCGGACGTTCCGTCGATCTGGACGTTGTTGTAGCGGTTGTTGGTTCCGCCGCCGGACAGTCCGCCATTGAACAACGTGGTGGAAACCTGCGGAGTCAGCGCCACGAAGTCGGTGAAGTTCCGGTTCAGCGTCGGCAGGCGTCGCAGCGCCGTATCCGTGATCGCTGTTACCGAGCCGGTCCGCGTCGGGCTGATGATCGCGCTGCGTACGCCGGTCACCGTGACGCCAGCAAGGACGACCGTTTGCGCCGAGAGCACGAAGTCCGCGCGGGAGGCGGAGCCGAGGCTGATCGAGATGTCCCGCGTTTGCGGCTCGAACCCGATGCGGCGGACCGTGAGGGCGTAGTTGCCGCCGACCTCGAGACCGGCAATCGTATAACGACCGCTCGCTCCTGTAGTAACGCCGGCGGTGAAGCCGGTGTTGCGGTTGAGGACCTGGACCTGGGCATTCGCCACCGCCTCGCCCGTCTCGGTCGTAACTACACCGGAGACGGAACCCGTGGTGACGGCCTGCGCGTCCGCGGCACTACCCGCGAAGAGCGAAGATGCCGCCACCAGGGCGGCTGCGACCAATAGACGACCTCTACTCATTTAACAAACTCCTTGTGGGGGTGCTGCCAGGGAGCGGTGGACTGGACCGCGTGAGCGCGGGTACAAAACGCCTCGCAATTCGGCTATAAGCTACGACCGCAGAGCGGACCGGTGCAATGACAAATTGTACCTATCAAGTCACGGCTTTTTTACGCGCGCACCGCCAGTCAAATAGAAGACCGGAATGCCGAGGAGTATCCCGCCGAAGACCGCCAGCGTCGCCAGCCGGCTGCCGGGGTCGAGCAACGCGTTACCCAACAAGTAGATAGTGGCCGCGATGAACAACGCCGGGACTATGGGATAGCCCGGCACCCGGAACGGCGGGTTGTACCCCGGGCGCCGCCGCAGCAAGTAAATCCCCGCGATCGCCCAGGCATAAAACGGGATAATCGCTGTAACGAAGGCGTCCGCCAGGTCCTCGAAGGTCCCGACGAGGACGAAGATGGCGGCCAGCACGGTCGCGGTCCCGATCGCCACGTGCGGGGTCTGAAAGCGCGGGTGGATCCGTCCCAGCCGGCTGAATACGGAGCCGTGCTCCGACATTCCGAACAGCACGCGCGGGCCGGTGAGCATCGAGCCGTTGAGCGTCCCGAAGGTCGAGACCATGACCGTCCCCACCACGAACGCCAGCCCCGCCGGGCCCATCGCCTTCGCCGCTACGTCCGCCGCCACCAGCCGCGAGCCGCGCATTCCGTCCACCGACAGCACGGAGAGGTAAGCAAGGTTCGCCAGCAGGTACACGCCGATGACGGCCAGCGTCCCAATGATGATTGCGCGGGGCAGCACCCTCTGCGGGTCTTTCACCTCCCCGGACACCTTGCTCAGGTCCGCCCAGCCGTCGTACGCCCACAATACGGACACCAGCGCGAGGCCGAACGCAGTGATAGGAATGCCGGCCTCGACCGAGGCGACAGGCGCCACCGGCGCGTCAGGTGCCGGCGATCCGCCGCCAAGGGCCACGGCAAACGCGAGCCCGATGATCACGAGGAGGGCGCCGTACTTCGCGATCGTGGTCGCGTTCTGCAGCAGCGTGCCCCACCGGACGCCGCAGTAGTTCAGCGCACCCACCAGGAGAATCGCGACCGCGGCCACGTAGTGCACCTGGTCCGAATAAGGCGCCAGGCTCGGATCGTTTCCGAGCGCGCGCATGAAATATTCGGCGAACGTCGTAGCGATCGCACCCAGCCCCGCCGCGCGGATGATCGTCAGCTCGGCCCACCCGTAGAGAAACGCCGGCAGCTTACCCCACGCCTCCTTCAGATACACATACGGCCCGCCGCTGCGCGGAAACGCCGCCGAGAGCTCGGCAACCGTCAGCGCGCCGCACAGCGCGAACGCGCCGCCCGCCATCCACACGAGCATGATGCCCGTCGCGCTCGGAATCCGATCCGCGATCGCCGCGGGAGAGCGGAAGATTCCGGAACCGATTACCGAGC
>DATKDD010000326.1:0-5086 GCA_035512875.1 Gemmatimonadaceae bacterium
TCGGATTTCTGGGGCTGATGGTCGCCGTACCGCTGGTCACCGGAATGATGGTGCCCATCAAGATGCTGTACGTCGAGGATGTGGTCGGTGACGAAGTGAGCATCCTGGGCGAGGATTACGACGATGACGATGATGACGAAAAGCTGGAGGACTCCGCATGAGCGACGCCCCGATTCCGCTCGTAAGGCGGTTTCCCGCATTGGCGGCGGTTCCGCGCGTGTCGCTCGGGACGTTCCCCACACCGGTGGATCAGGTGCCGGGCGAGCGGCCGCTGTGGGTGAAGCGCGATGATCGCACCGCGCAACGTTACGGAGGCAACAAGATCCGCGCGCTGGAATTCATTCTTGGCGCACTGCGACCGGGCGATGCCTTGCTGACCGTGGGCGGTGAGGGATCCACTCACGTGATGGTGACCGCGGCAGTGGCGCGCCGGCTGGGCATTCGCCTGCGCGCCATCCGCTGGCCTCACGACATGAATCCCGAAGCGGCACTTACAGCGGGCCGTGCACGCGCGCTCGGGGCCGACATCCTGCGCGCCGCTGGTCCGCTGCGCGGCATGCTTCGAGCGATGTACCTCAGGCGGCGAGCCGGTACACGCTACATCCCCCTTGGCGGGACGACCGCGCTCGGGATGCTGGGGCACATCAACGCCGGGCTCGAGCTGGGTGAGCAGATTCAAGCCGGCATCCGGGAACCTGGCGAGCTTGTGCTTCCACTCGGTACGGGAGGCACGGCAGCCGGGGTCGCGCTCGGGCTCCACCTGGCCGGGATCAGCACGCGGGTCGTCGCCGTTAGGGTTGGACCAAGGCTCGTCAGCACGCGATGGCTCATCCGGTGGCGGATGCAGCAGGCGGCACGGCTGCTGCGGCATCTTTCCGGAGAGTCGGTGGCTCTGCCGCCGAGGAGACGGCTCGTCGTCGAGCATGGATGGTCGGGCGGCGCGTACGGCCGCGTCGAGCCGCGCGCACGCCGCCCTGCCGAATGGCTCAAGGACACGACCGGCATTCGGCTCGACGGCACTTACAGCGCCAAGGCGTTCGGCGCCGCGTACGAGCGCGCCGAACGGGCGACCGCGCCGGTGCTGTTCTGGGTCACCTTCGATGGGCGGTGGATCGAGGAGTCGGGCGGCGCCTCGGGTGAGTTACACGTCACCGGGCCGCAAGCGGCAGTGCAGCCACCTAGCGGGGCGTTGCGTTAGGCGAATGCAGGCGTCGGCGCAAGGTCTCATCGTCGGGTACGACGAAGCAGGAAGCGGCACGCCGCTGCTGCTGCTTCACGGATTCCCGCTGAATCGTCGCATGTGGCAGCCGCAACTTGCCGCGCTCGCCGGACTGGCGCACTGTATTGCGCCTGACGTGCGGGGGTTCGGCGACTCCGACATCGCGCCGCCCTTCACAATCGACCAGTTCGCCGACGACGCCATCTCGCTCCTCGACGCCGTTGGCGTGACCGAGCCGGCGGTCGTCTGCGGCCTGTCCATGGGCGGATACATTGCCTTCGCCATCTGGCGCAGGCACCGGGACCGTGTGCGCGCACTGATTCTCGCCGACACCCGCGCCACCGCCGATACCGAGGAAGCGAAGGTGAAACGGCGGGAAGTCATCGAGACCGTGCGAGCCCGGGGAAGCGGCGCGATCGCCGAATCGCAGGCACGGGCGATGCTGTCGGCGCGCACACTCGAGCGATGCCCTGAGGCGTTGGCTGAGGTGCAGGCGATGATCACTTCGCAGCGCCCGGAGGCGATTGCCGGCGCCAACGAAGCCATGCTCGCCCGCCCGGACTCCACACTCACGCTCGCGACGATCGCCGTCCCCACTCTCATTCTCGTCGGCGAGCACGACGCCATCACCCCGCCGGCCATATCCGAGGAGATGCAGCGCGCTATCCCGAACAGCCGTCTCGAGCGACTTTCCGGCGCGGGCCATCTCAGCAGTTTCGAACGTCCGGCCGCATTCAACGGCGCGGTCGCCGAACTCCTCGAGACGGTTTCCTAGCAGCGGCGCTGCACAGGGACGACAGCCCACCAACCTTCCCATCGCACGGGCATCCCGCTCACCGCCAGGGCGCGCGTCCCGCCAAGAAATTCCGCCGTTTGGTCATCATCCCCGGCTCGGACTAGATTCCAAATTCGCCCTTCCAACCCGTCACGATTCCCCATGACCGCTGTCGAGCCCGTTACCATCCCCGATCTCGAGACGATCGCGCGCCGGCTCCGCCGCCACGCCATCCGCATGATCGCCGAAGCAAACAGCGGGCATCCCGGCGGCTCGCTCTCGGCCGCCGAAATCGTTACGGCGCTCTATTTCGGAGGCTTGCTCCGTCACGATCCGGAGCAACCCGATTGGCCCGATCGCGATCGCTTCATTCTCAGCAAGGGCCATGGTGCCCCCATTCTGTATGCCGCGCTCGCGGAACGGGGCTACTTCCCTGTCGAGGAGCTACTCACGCTCCGGCAGGTAAATTCCCGAATGCAGGGTCATCCGGTTCTGGGCGTCACACCGGGGATCGAGGCGTCGACCGGATCGCTGGGCCAGGGGCTGTCGATTGGAATCGGCCACGCCATTGCCGGCCGCCTGGACGGGAAGCAGTTCCGCACGTTCGTGCTGCTGGGCGACGGTGAGTGCCAGGAAGGCCAGGTTTGGGAAGCGGCAATGGCGGCGCCGAACTACGAGCTCGACACACTCACGGTGATAGTCGACAACAACCGGTATCAGCTCGATGGGGCGGTTGAAGACATTCAGTCGTTGGCGCCGTTCGCGGACAAGTGGACGGCGTTCGGATGGAACGTCCTCGAAATCGATGGGCACGACATGGCCGCGGTCGTCGAGGCGATCAACAAGGCCATTGCGCATCGTGGGCAGCCGACATGCATCATCGCCGCAACGGTGAAGGGCAAAGGCGTGACGTTCATGGAGAACAACAACGAATTCCACGGCAAGGCTCCGAACAGCGAGCAGCTGGCGGTGGCATTGACTCAACTTGCGGAGAAGGACTGAACGAAAGTGGCATTCCGCCATTTCGCAATTCGCCCTTCGCACCTGGCATATCCTCGCACCTCGTTCCTCTCATCTATTTCCATGCCGTCCACCAAGTTCAAACTGACGATAGGCCGAGCCACTCGTGAAGCATACGGAGACGCGCTCCTGGAGTTAGGCACCGAGAATCGCGACATCGTGGCGATCGACGCCGATCTGGCCAAGTCCACCTACAGCTGGACGTTCGGCAAACAGTACCCGGAGCGGTTCTTCAACATCGGAATTCAGGAAGCCAACATGGTGGGACTGGCGACCGGACTCGCGTCGAGCGGCAAGATTCCGTTCATCTCGAGCTTCGCCGCATTCGTCTTGTGCAAGGGATTCGACCAGCTGCGCATGGGTGCTGCCTATCCACGATTGAATGTGAAGGTGATCGGCTCGCACGGCGGTATCTCGATCGGCGAGGATGGAACTTCGCAGCAATCGGTCGAAGACGTGGCGCTCGCCTGCGCGCTGCCGAACTTCATCGTGTGCATACCATGTGATGAGCACGCCATGCGCGAGGCCGTGCATGCTGCGGCCCGCCACGACGGGCCCGTTTACCTGCGCCTGGGCCGGCCCAAGGCGCCGGTGATTCACGAGCGCAACGTCGCGTTCACTTTCGGAGAAGCCATTCGCCTAAGGGACGGCGACGGCCTCACGATCATCGCGAACGGGTTGCTGGTCGGACAGGCGATGCTGGCGGCCGACGAGCTGGCCGAGCGTGGCATCGAGGCGCGCGTTCTCGACATGCACACGGTGAAGCCACTGGATCACACGGCCGTCGAGGCTGCAGCGCGCGAGACCGGCGCCATCGTCGTGGCCGAGGAGCACCTGCACCATGGCGGACTGGGGAGCGCGGTGGCGCTCTCGCTGGCCCAGCACACGCCGGCACCAATGGAGGTGGTGAACCTCGGCGATCAGTACGCCGAATCTGGCAAGCCCGACGATCTCATGAATAAGTACCGCCTGACGTCCGCGGCGATCGTCGAGGCGGCGGAGCGGGTACTGGCCCGCACATGATCCAGGTCCCGCCGGCCGAGTCGATGCTCGCCGGCTCGCGCACCTGGCCACTCATCTGGAGCGCGGCGGCGATCATAACGCTCGTCGCCGCGCTCATGTCCATCTGGATGGGCCGGCACCACTCGCGCAAGGCCAAAATACTCTGGACGGTTATCAGCGTGCTGCTGCCGATCCTGGGTCCGCTGGGATGGTTCTTGTTAGGAAGAGAGCGGAGGAGGGATTAGTCGGGGGTCGGGGGTCGGGGGTCGGGGGTCGGGAATCGGGAATCGTACCCCCTGATTCCTTACTCGCGACCCTAGCCCCTACCCCTCGTCGCGCGTCGCGCGTCCCGCGTCCCTCATCCCGCGTCCCGCAGGTACTCCAGCAACTCCTCATAATCGCGAATCACCAGCTCCGCCGTGCTCGCGGAGCGGCGGCGGGCAATGATGTCGCAACGAACCGCTCGCAGTCCGGCGGCCAGCGAGCCAGCGACATCCGTGCGCTCGAGATCCCCGATGTGCATGGCTTCGTGCGGCTCCACACCCAGGGCCTTTACCGCGGCTAGAAATGGTTCGGGACGGGGCTTGGCATGCCCGATGTCCATAGAGTAGATGCGCACCGGAAAATGGGCGAGCAACCCATCGCGCTCGAGCAGCGCATCCTGCGCCTGACCCGAGGGAAAGCCTGTATCGGACACGATCGCCAGTGGAAATCGCTTCGAGAGAGCGATCACCATTTCGGCGGCGCCGGCTAGAAGAGGCGGCGGATACCGCAGCAGCGCCGCATCCACCGCGTTGCACGCGGCATACACGTGCTCACAGTCAGCAGGCCGTTCAATACCGAGCTGAAGAAGCAGCCAGCGAATGCGCTCGGCGGTGGTGTAGCCGCGGTGCTCCACCTTCCACCAGCGGTGCGCTTCGGCGCCTGACGCCTCGTAGGCAGCGAGCAACTCGCGTTCGCCCGGCGAGTGGCCGAGCGCGCTCACCAGCGTCTGAAGCGCTGCAAGGCCCCACTCAGCGCGCTCCGGCACCGCGGTGCCGTCATACAGCGTATCCCAGTAGTCGAAGGTC
>DATKDD010000327.1:0-7064 GCA_035512875.1 Gemmatimonadaceae bacterium
GATCTTGTCCGCCGGGAGCGTCGGATAGATCGGCACGTCCACCGCGCCCATCGTCAGGCAGGCGAAGTCGGTGATCGCCCATTCCGGGCGGTTCTCGCTCAGAATCGCGACGCGCGAGCCGCGTTGCACGCCAAGAGCCTGAAGCCCGAATGCCGTGTGCCGCACCCGCTCGCCGAAAGCGCGGTGTGATATCGGCCGCCACTCGCCGCCAGCCTTGTACATCATGGCCGCCGGCTTGTCGTACTTCCGCAGCGCATCGAAAAAGAGCGTGGAGAGCGTGCCCTCCTCGCCCTGGCGCGGCCCGCCACTGGCGCTGGTGTGTTCGGGAGCGGTGGTACTGGCCGTCATGACTCCTCCGCGAAGGGACGCCGGATCAGTTCACTCGCAAAATTCGAATCACGAAGCGAACCGGCGAGCCGGCAATCGAGGTTGTGTCGGGATACGAGACGTGCGCGTCGACGATGACCGAGTCGGGAATCACCGACACGGCGGTAGAGATCCGTACGGCACGGCCGGCGATTCCCGATGCATCACTCGTATCCACGACCGATGGCCGGCCCTGGTCGTTCGCGAGCAGGACCCGAGTGGTGTCGGTTTCGGACACGCTGTCATCGGTGGGGAATACAATACGATACCTGACGAGGTAGTTCGCCACCGCGACGGCCGTATCCACGCCGCCAATGATCGTATCGTGTCCCACGAACACGCGTAGCGGCCCGCTCGATGCCGCTACCGTACTGATGAGCGAAAACTGCATCGTCCGCTGCAGGCTGTCGAGGCCGTAAACGATGTCCGGCCGCAGCGTGACCCGAATCGTGACGCGCTCCGATTGCAGCCCCTGAATGCTCGCTATTATCGGTGCCACACCCACGCGCTTGCCGACGATGACGCCGGTCACGCTGTCGACCTCCACGACGCTGGTGTCGAGCGCCAGGAAGCGCAGCGGCGCGCCGCTGATCACCTCGTTGTTCACGTTGAGCGCGCGCGCCTCGAGCACGATCGGCGCGCCTGTCGAGTCCCGCAGCGTATCGCCAACCACGACCGATGGCACCGGCAGCAAGTCCAGCTCGATCGCTACCGCAGCCTGCGGATCGCTGCCGATTTCAGTGCAGGCTCCGAGCGCGAATACCCCTGAAAGGGTCGCGATGAGGACCGCCGACCGGCGTTCGCGCGCCCAACCGGCCATAGGTCGCGGCCCCGACCCCCGACCGGCAACCCGCGCCCCCCGACCCGCGACCCGCTCCCCGCGCCCCGCTCCCCGCGCCCCGCGCCCCGCGCCCCGCCCCCCGCGACCCTCGACCCCCGACCCTCGCTTCATCTCATTCGCTCCATCAGCTCTTCGGCCAACGCAATGTACGCACGGGACGCTGGATTGGCCGGGTCGCGGAGCACCAGCGGTTGCCCGGCGCTGAAGGCTTCGGCGAGCGCCTGAGTTCGCGGAATTACCGTGTCGAACACCAGCGTTCGCGGCATGTGCTGCCGCACGTACTCGGCCACCCGCAGGCACGAGGGGTTCGTTTCATCGAACATCGTGAGAATCAGTCCGTCGAGCGTGAGCTCGGTGTTGCGTGCGGTGATCTCCTGAATCGCTCGAAGGATCTGCGGAGTGGTTTGCAGCGCCAGCGGTTCCGCCTGAAGTGGAACAACCACGTGCTGGCTCCCCTCGAGTACGCGGTGAACCACGTCGCCGAGCCCCGGCGGCGTATCCACCACCACCACGTGGCATCGCTCTCGCGCCGTCGACAGCAGATCGCCGAGCAAGTTCGTTTGAGAGATCAACTCGTGATAGGTGGTTTGAGTCGCCTGATTGCTGACGGTGCCGGCGAGGATCACGCGCAGCCACGGGAGCGCCGTGGGGAGAATCACCTCGCGAAGCGCCCGATCGCCACTCAGAAAATCGGAGATTCCCACCGCCTGCTGAGTGCTCCGCAAGCCGATTCCATAACGAATCGCCCCCTGCGGGTCCACGTCGACGAGCAGCGTCTTGAGACCGCGCCGGGCGAAGGACGCCGCGAGGTTCACCGCGGTCGTCGTTTTTCCCACTCCTCCCTTCTGGCTGACGACCGCGAGCACTTGCCCCACGGTCAGTCCCGTTCCGAGTGCGTCGCGCCCGCATCCTGCGCCGAGGTCAACGTGGCGAGCGTCTGCCGCGCGTGCGCGATCCACCGCTCCGACTCGTCGCCGGCAGGAGGTTGCTGGAGGAACGAGGTGAGGTGCTGCTTGGCTCCTTCATCATCACCGCGCTTGAGCAGGAGAAACGCCAGGCCGTAGTGCGCCCCGGAAAGCGCGGGATCGAACGTCAGTGCGCGATTGTAGGAGCGCACGGCATCATCCAGCCGACCGAGCCGCGAATAGGCGATCGCCATGTTCTGGAGAATGCGCGGATCGTTCGGCCGGTCGCGCAAGGCAAGACGGTAGGAAGTGATGGCGCCATCGAAATCACCCTGCCGCTCGAGACTGAGAGCCTCGGCGAGGTAGTCGAGGCGCTTCGTCTTTGACGGAACGGTGGAATCTTGCCCCAGCAGGCGGCGCCACCACGACATGCGGCTCGGCGGAAACGGGAGGCTTGCTCGGTGCCGCGTGCGGCGCATCGCGCCGCGGACGGGCACCCACGCGGGGCAAACTTACCGATCGGTCTCCCCTGCAGCAACCGCGCTTTCGCTTCGGTTTATCCGGGGGTAGCTTGCCATCCTTCGGACGCGCCTTGGTGCGCTGGCAAACCGCACAGGAGGGATAGTGTCACCACGGCAGGAGATGATCGACCGGTCGCGCGATGTATTCGAGGTCGACTGGCCGCTGTTCGGGGAGCTGTCGCGGGCGCTCGCGCTCAAAGTCGCGCGCGTCTACGATCCGGAGGTCGTGATCGGAATCGCCACGGCGGGCGTGATTCCTGGTGCAACGATCGCCGCCATTCTCGACAAGGACTTCTACTCCATTCTGATCAGCCGCAGGGATGGGGGTTCACGGGTCCGTCAGACACCGGCAGTATTGAGCTCCGCGCCGCCGCAGGTGCGTGATGCACGGGTGCTGCTCGTCGACGAAACCTGCGACAGCGGCGACACCATGCGCCTGGCGATTGCCGCACTCGTGAACACGGGCGCCGCCGACGTTCGCACGGCCGTGGGATTCCGCACAGGTTCATTCGAGCCGGATTTTTCCGGGATGGAAACGGAAAGCACGATCATTTTGCCGTGGGACCGGGAGATTCTAGTCAACGGCGAACTGGTGCTGCGTCCGGAGTATGCGGAAGCGCTGCGGGGAGGGAGCAGGGGATAAGGAAAAGCGGGAAAAGGGAAAAGGGAAAAGGGAAAAGGGATACGTTACACGCAGCGTGACCTCGAGATACCCGTTGCCGTTTCCCGTTTCAATCGCGCGCTATTTCCTATTTCCTATTTCCTATTTCCTATTTCCTATTTCCTATTCCCGACCAACGCCACCGCCTCCTCATAACCAATGCCTTTCTCGAGCTGCTCGAACACGTAGGTGAGTACGGGACCGGCGCCAACGAGGAAGCGGCAGCGTGAGGCGCCAGCCGAGCGACACTCCACCTCCATTGCCGCCAACGGGGTGTCGCCCACGCAGGCGAAGAATCCCGCGAGCATCCCAGTCGTCAGGTGACAGCCGGGGTGTGCCAGTGCCATTGAGGGATCGGCTTCCTGCCAGTTGGTCGAATCGACGACGGCCGCGGCTTCCTGCAGCGTTGCCAGTTCGAACGTGCCCCAACCGGCCTCGCGGAAGAACTCCGACGCCAGTGTCCCGAATTCTTCGGTGGACAACTCTCCCGCCTCGGTGTCGGCGCGCGCGCGGATCCAATCGCGGAAAGACGAATAGAGCGCTTCGCCGCCGGCGTATCCCGCATCCTGGAGTTGAGTGGCGCCAGCGAGATCCCCTTCGCGCAACAGCGCTGCTCGCAGTGCATCGAAGGAGACGCGGGTGAGCGCGACCATCTGCTGCGAGCGAAGATCGAAGGAATTTACCATGTAATGCAGTCTGCCTCACGTTCGTCCGACGCGTTTCAACAGCTCGGCTTCGTCAATGGTTTCAACTCCGAGCTGCCGAGCCTTGTCCAGCTTGGATCCCGCGTTCTCACCGGCCACAACGAAGCTCGTGTTCCTCGAGACCGAGCTCGTAACGTGTCCGCCCTGCGCTTCCACCAGCTCCGTTGCCTCGGCCCGCGATAGGCTGGGAAGCGTTCCCGTGATGACAATCGTCCGTCCGGACAGGGCACCGCCGGCCGCGGCCTGGCGCGGTTCCGTCAAGTTAACCCCGAGCGCGTGCAACTTCTCAACCAGACTTTGCGTCGTTGGGTTGGCGAAGTAGGCGGTGACCGCTCCAGCTATGGTGTCGCCGATGCCGCGTACGCTGGCGATCTCATCGGCAGTAGCTGCCATGAGTTCCCGCAACGTTCCAAAGTGGCGGGCCAGGAGCTGTGCCGCGCCGGAGCCTACGTGTCGAATGCCGAGCCCATTGAGCAGCAGGGCGAGTGGGCGGGACTTCGCTTCCTCGATCGCGGCGATGAGATTCTCGGCGCTCTTTTCCGCGAAGCGCTCGAGCTCCACGAGCTGACCCGCGTTCAGGGTGAAGATGTCCGCCACGTCGTGCACGAGTCCGGCCTCCACCAGCTGGGCGATGCGGGCGTATGATAGTCCGCGAATGTCCATCGCGCCGCGTGAGGCAAAGTGCACCAGCCCCTCGAGCTGCCGGCCGGGGCAGGCGACATTGGTGCAATACACCGCCACTTCGTCGGGGAACCGCTCGACCGCCGTGCCACAGGCCGGGCACGCGTCAGGCATTCGCCAGGGCCGCTCCGCTCCTTCGCGCCGGTCGGGAAGAGGCGCGATGATCTGCGGGATTACCTCGCCGGCGCGCTTGACCTGCACCCAGTCGCCGATCCGGAGGTCCTTGGCCTGCACGAGATCCGCGTTATGCAGCGTCGAGAGCTTGACGATCACCCCGCCGATCTCGACCGGCTCCAGTACTGCGTATGGATTGAGCGCGCCGGTCCGTCCCACGTTCACCCGGATGTCGTTCAGCCGCGTCACGCCAATGTCGGGCGCGAACTTTCGAGCGACCGCCCAGCGAGGCTCGCGCCCGCCGACGATTCCCAACTCATCCTGCAGGCGAAAGGCGTTCACCTTCACCACCACACCATCGATCCCGAAGTTGAGCGAGGCGCGCAGCGAATGCTCCACCTCGTGCGCAAAGGTCGCGACTTCGGCGAGCGTGGCGCAGCGCCGACGATGCGGCTCGACCGGAATCCCCCATGCTTCGAGCTGCTCGAGCAGCTGCCACTGCGACTCCATGGGGAGCGGAGCGCCGGCCGGCACCGCGAAGCCAAAACCGAAAAAGCGGAGCGGTCGTGCCGCGGTCGTCGCGGGATCGAGCTGACGCAGTGATCCGGCGGCCGTGTTGCGAGGGTTGGCGTACAGCGGTTCGTTCTGCCGAGCCCGCTCCACATTCAGCCGCTCGAACGCATCGAACGGGATGTAAACCTCGCCCCGAATCTCGATTTTCGGCGGTGGTGCATCGCCGGCCAGGCGAAGGGGAATCTCACGGATCGTGCGGAGATTGACGGTGACGTCCTCGCCGATCGTACCGTTGCCGCGAGTTGCTCCGGCCACCAGCACCCCGTGCTCGTACGTCAGCCCTACCGCGGCGCCGTCGATCTTGAGCTCAGCGGTATACCCGTCGGTGTGCACCTCGTCACCGGTCAGCCTGACGACGCGCGACTCCCACTCGGCGAGCTCCTCATTGGAAAAGGCGTTGCCTAGCGAGAGCATTGCCGAGAGGTGCTGGTGCTTGGCGAGCTGCGACTGCACCGGAGCGCCGACGCGCAGGGTGGGGGAGTCGGGCGTCCGCAACTCCGGATGGGAGGCTTCCACCTCGACCAGCTCGCGGAACAGCAAATCGTACTCGGCGTCGGAGATCTCTGGCGCATCGAGCACGTAATACTGGTGGTTGGCCCGGTCGAGCTGCCGGCGCAGCTCGGCAGCGCGTGCGGCCAGCGCGCTAGGCGAGTCGGGCATGTGTCGAAACGGCCTCGTTACGAACTCCGTGCCGAGTGTTCGTCAGGCGCCGGCAGGCAGATCGTCGCCTGGCGGGTGATCGCCGCGCGCCAGGTAGTTCTCGACGAACAACAGCCCGTTCTCGCCAGCCCGCCGAACCATCTTCAGCAGGGTGTCCATGCTCGAGACCTCCTCGCGCTGCTCGCCGATGAACCACTCGAGAAAGTTCTTCGTCATGTGATCGTTCTGCGCGATGGCCAGATCCATGATGGCATTGATCTGTCGCGTGACCTCGACCTCCCAATCGAGCGACAGGCGCACCGCCTCCTCCGCCGATCCGAACTCGCTCTGCGGCGCCGGGATGGCCGGAATCGCTATGGCGCCGTCCGCGTCGAGCGAGTAGCGCACGAAGCGCATCGCGTGCTCGCGCTCTTCAAGCGCCTGACGATAAAAGTGCTTGGCCAGCGCCGGCAACGCTTCACCGTCGAAGTACGCCGCGATGGAAACGTATTGGAGGGAGGCGCCGAACTCGTGTCCGATCTGCTGATTGAGCGCCTGATTGACTTCGTGGCTGATTAGCATCCGGGTCTCTCCGTGGAGCGAACGCACGTCGCGTCCGCCATAAGGTAGCATCCCCGAAGATCAACTCACAGCGCGTCGGCTTCCAGGAGTCCGAGCATCGTCATTGCTTCCGAGGCAATGCGCTCGATGCTCTTCCGATCGTCGTCGACGAGAAGCGTTTCCGCCACGCGATGCTGTCGTCCGGCGATGTAGCCGTCCAGCAGACGCCGCACCAGCGCCAGCAGCATCACCCGCTCGCGCTCCGCCGATCGGCTTGCGCGAACCGTGTCCACCCGCGCGCTCCGCAGCAGCTCGAATCGGTGCGCGTTGCGAAGAGCATTGGCGGTGAGCGACGCAATCACCTGGCAGAAGCGCACATCGCTGTCGCGGAATTCGGTCGCGTCTCGCTCCGTGCGCAGAAAAATCGCTCCGATCGTGTGCCCTTGCCACCGGATCGGTGCGACGATGATCGACCGGACGTTGCGGGATTCGAGCTGA
>DATKDD010000328.1:0-13758 GCA_035512875.1 Gemmatimonadaceae bacterium
AACCGCAACAGGACCTGGCGCAGTCTCCGGGGCGTTCCATCCACCCGATGGCCAATCACCTCGATCTCGAGCGATTCGACAGGCGTGCGCCGCTTGGCCAGTATCTCCACGACATCGATCGCCGTGCAGGCGGCAAGCGCGCTCAGCAGCCAATCGACCGGTCCCTGCGCAACCTTGCCGTGCCCATCTATCAAAGCGGTCGGTCCCCCCGGCCGTCCCGCCTGGAATTCCTCGTCTACCCGCCACGCTACCATCACGCGATTGGGCGGACGCGAGGCCGGCGACGTGTCCGGACTCGTCCCGATCATCGCTCGATAGGCATGCGCACGGAGTTCCCCCACTCCGTCCAGCTGCCGTCGTAGTTCCGCACGTTCGGATAACCGAGCAGATAACGCAGCACGAACCAGGTGTGCGACGATCGCTCGCCGATGCGGCAGTAGGCGACGATGTCCTGATTCAGCGAGAAACCGCACTCTCCCTCGTAAATGGCACGGAGCTCGTCCGCCGACTTGAACGTTCCGTCGGGGTTGGCCGCACGCGCCCAGGGTACGTTCTTCGCCCCCGGAATATGCCCGCCGCGCAGAACACCTTCCTGCGGGTACTCGGCCATGTGCGTCTTCTTGCCCGAGAACTCGTCAGGCGACCGCACATCGACCATCGGCTTCCGCGCCTTCATGTGGGCCAATGCTTCATCGCGGAATGCGCGAATCTTCGCGTCGTCTCGCTCAGGCGCGGCATAGCTCGAGGGGGCAAACTTCGGGACCTCCGTGGTCATCGGACGACCTTCCTGCTCCCACTTCGTTCGTCCGCCATCGAGAATCCTGGCGTTGGTGAAGCCAAACAGCTGAAAAACCCAGAATGCGTACGTCGCCCACCAGTTGTTCTTGTCGCCGTAAAAGATGACCGTCGTCGTTTCGTCGATCCCCTTGCGTCTGAGCAGTTGCTCGAATCCCTCGCGGCTGACGTAGTCGCGCGTGAGTGGGTCGTTGAGATCCGCATGCCAATCGACCTTTTGCGCGCCGGGGATGTGGCCCGTGTCGTAGAGAAGGATGTCTTCGTCGCTCTCCACAATGCGCAGCGACGAATCGTCGAGGCGCTCGGCGAGCCACTGCGTGGTGACCAACGCTTCAGGGTGGGCGTAGCCCTTCTGCGCGACCGTCTGTTCGGTCGAGGAAGTCTGTGTGGCGGTCATTGAATTCTCCTTTCGCTTTCACGAGATGTACGATCAACGCGCCCGATCCGGTGCACGTTCCTCTCGAGGCTCGGATGTCGAGCCACTTAATCTCTGTGCAACGGGACCCGGCTTTCCAACCCTGGGGCCGCCGTCTACTTGACTACTTCCCCGCCCTCACCCATGACGAGGAAGTCGCGCAACTGCTCGAGTGGAGCGGCGGCGACGCGTCCGGGACGCACCGCGGCGAGATGCGGGGGGCCGATTTCCACCACCGCGTGCACTTCATAGATAATCTCCGCCGGCTCCTCGAAGTCCACGGCAATGACCTTTGCCACGATCACGTGTCCGTCCCGGAAGGACAATCGTACGGTGTGCCCGCGGTGGCGAGCGAGCTCGTGCAGGCGAATGGAGCCGGGTGTCGTGTGTCTTCCGAGTGACAGCGTCTGGTCGATCCAGTGCTCGATCTCTCTGAGCGGGGTCTCCCACCCGGGTTCGATCGGCATCATGTGCCCGTGTCCGAAGTACTCGCGGAACGGCGCCTGGTACCGTCGTGCGATGCGACGAGCGATGCGAGGGGGGATGTATCGATCCTCGGACGCCGCGACGACGAGCATCGGACAGCGCAC
The DNA here is from genome assembly GCA_035512875.1 of Gemmatimonadaceae bacterium. Taxonomy (GTDB): domain Bacteria; phylum Gemmatimonadota; class Gemmatimonadetes; order Gemmatimonadales; family Gemmatimonadaceae; genus JALZIF01. Next base: position 1,801 of record DATKDD010000328.1, read on the forward strand.
TTTTCGCTCGTCCACCGCAACGCCGAACAGCACATCCCGGGCGGCGCGCCCGCTGTCGGCCACGAAGCGACCTTGCACCGCCGCACGCTGATGCGCGGCGACCCGGTTAAGGGCGATCGCGGCGTTATCCTCGAACCTGGGGAGTAGTGGACGGCCCGAAAGGATCGTCGGCAGATATCGCGGCTGTCGGCGGACCAGCTCCCAACTGAGGAGTGGAATTCCGCGCGGCGGCGCGGGACACACGAGCGCTGCCGCCCGAACCACTTGCGCCTCGGCCAGGCGCTGCGCGATCAGGCCTCCTAACGAGTGACCGATGACCACCGGCATCGTCGATGGCGGCTCGGCGTCGGCCGCCGGCGGCGGGCCCAGCGGTGCAGCGGACGTGTGTTCGCTGGCGATCGCCCGGGCGACCTCCAGAGCGTCCTCGACGTACGCGGCAAAGGGCACCCGGCCGATGTCGGGCACGGGGCGGCTTCCGTAATGACCACGGAAGTTCAGCGCGTAGGTAGTATATCCCTGCCTCAGCAGAAATCGTTGATAGTTCTCGAATACCCACGCGCCCGCGTTGAGCCCAGGGAGGAGCAGCACCGGCGGCAGCGCCGTCGGGCGCGGTGGCTGCTCGACCGCGACGATCAGGTCGGAGAAGGACAGGAGATCCATGGCCGGACGCTGCGCGGCACGCTTTACGCGCCGCTGAAGACGATGCGGGTGGCGTTCGCTAGGCTGGCAACGATTGTATACGGTGTCGCTGGCGAGGGTAAGTAGCTGGCCTCATCAATCGCCCGGGCTTCGATGAGACGCATGAAGCTCGCCGTCCGTGGGTAGTGCGCTTCGTCAACCTCGCGAGTCTCGGTGACCTGATACTCTATGCAGAAGTCGAGACGCCGCATGCGATGGGAGGGAGGACCTTGAGGATCACCCGGGGCTGCGATACGGCCGGCAGGCGCTTTGCGGCGGCATCAACCGCTGCCATGTGCGGCCTCGTGGCGGTGTCGTACCGCGCGCCGCGTTTACGACCTGTCGGACGGCTCGAGTGAGCCCACCGCGAATGGACGCCTACTCGCGGCACATCCTGGTCTGCACCGGGGGATTCTGCTCGCCGAGCCGCATGGGCGCCGAGCTCTACGCCCTTCTGCCCACGCTGCTCGAGCGCGCCGGGCTGCTCTTCGGCTCCCAAAGGGTGAAGCGGGGAGAAACGCCGTGCCTCGGCGTGTGTGCCGGAGGGCCGATCGTAGTTGTCTATCCCGAGGGGACATGGTACGCGGGAGTTACTCCGGAACTGCTGGTTCGGATCGTCGATGAGCACCTGCGAGACGGCCACGTGGTGGAGGAAGCAGTGTTCCACCAACTGGACGTGCGCCCCTGAGCGACCAGATGCCCCGGAATTTCCGAGGGGCCTAACGGCAAAATGACGTCACAAAGGAAGCGGCCGCGCAATCGCACGGCCACTTCTTCCTTGACCTCCCGTCCCGACCCTTGACCCCCCGGACTTACGCCATCGCCAACAGCTTCTCGACCCGCTCTGGCGTAGGCGGATGCGTCGAGAACAGCTTGCTGAAGCCCTTACCGTGGGCTGCGAGCGGATTCACCTGGGCCAGCGGCGCCGCGGCTGGTGATACCTGCATTGGAATTCGCCGCGAGGCTGCGTCCAGCTTCCGCAACGCATTTGCAAGGCTTTGCGGCCGCCCCGAGATCTGCGCACCAAGAGCATCAGCCTTGAACTCCCGCTGCCGGCTGATGGCCAGCTGGATCAGCGTCGCCGCCACCGGCGCGACGATTACCGTGAGTAGACCAGCGAGAGGGTTGGAATCCTCATCCCCGCCCATGAACATGCCGAACCAGGCGAGGTTGGTGATCGCACCGGCCAGGGTGGCCGTCACGGTCTGCAGCAGCATGTCCTTGTTCTTGATGTGCGCCAGCTCGTGGGCGATCACGCCTTCGAGCTCATCCTGTCCCATCACCTGCAACAGGCCTTCGGTCACACACACCACCGCGCGCTCCTCGTTGCGCCCTGTCGCAAACGCGTTAGGCTGAGCGTGCGGCGCGATTGCCACCGTCGGCATCGGCAGTCCGGCGCGTTGCCGCAGCCGGTCGACCATGGCATACAGCTCCGGCGCAGCTGCCGCGTCCACCAGCCGCGCACGGTACATCCGCAGCACGATCTTGTCCGAGCTGAAATACGCGAAGAGGTTCATCCCCGCCGCCAGCACGAACGCGATCAGCATGCCGCTCTGTCCGCCGAATGTTCCGCCCAGCGCTACCAGCAGCGCCGTGAGGCCGGCCATCAGCGTGAATACCTTGATGTTGTTCATCGCTCCTTCCGGGTTGTCACTGAATGTCGGGGTTATTACCCCCTTGTGGAGCCGGTGTTCGAGATGAGAGAAACGAGATGCGAGAACTGCAGGCCGGCTTACTCGCCGGAGAGCCGTGTCGGCTGTTCCTCGCAACTCGCTTCTCTCATCTCCGTTCTCATTTCCGTTCTATCCCGTCCCTTATGTCCAACAGAATCTCGAAGTACAGTTGTTCCCGCCGGTAGGCAAAGTCGAGCGTCTGCATCTGGGCGCTGTCTTCTGCCGTCTTGGCGCGCTCGAACGCTTCCCGGTACATCTCGTCGAGGTTGGCGAGGATTCGTTCGCGGGCTCGGGACATGATCGGAACTCTCGTGATCGCGGTGGACGTGAGTCGCGGCACCTCGTCGCCGGCCGTGCGGCGCACGGGCTCGTCGGGATCGAGGAGTCGCCTGGCGGCGCCAAGAAGGACGCGGCGTGGATTGAGCGGCAGTGGAGGCATCTAGTGCGCTAAGCTACTGCCGGGCCAACGCTCCGAGAAGCTGGAGCTCGCTCAATCGACGTTTGATGCGCTGGTGAGCGGGTTACGCGCCGCTCCCGCCTCGGCGGCTTCCTTCACCAGACTTCGTTTCGCCGGGATCAGGAGCGAGAGCACCACCGAAGCCGTCAATGCGATGATGATCACGCCCAGCGACACCAGGATCGGCACGTGGACAATGTCGGCTATCAGCATTTTGACTCCGACGAACGAGAGAATCACCGCCAACCCGTACCGCAGAAGGTGGAATCGATCGACGACGCCAGCCAGGAGAAAGTACATCGATCGCAAGCCAAGTATGGCGAACACGTTCGAGGTGTAGACCAGGAATGGATCGGTCGTCACCGCGAAAATCGCGGGAATGGAATCGACTGCGAAAATCAGATCGGTGAATTCCACCAGCAGCAGCACGAGAAAGAGGGGCGTCGCCACCAGCCGTCCCTGTTCGCGGGCGAAGAACTTCTGCTCGTAATAGCGATGAGTGAACGGCAGCCAGCGCCGTGCCCCGCGCATTACGAGATTCGTGTCGGGATCGAATTCCGTATCTCCGTGCAGCGCCATTCTCACGCCGGTAATGACTAGAAAGGCGCCGAAGATGTACAGAATCCAGTGAAACCGTTCGATGAGCAGCGCGCCGATGCCAATGAACGTGCCACGCATGACCAGCGCGCCGAGGATTCCCCAGAACAGCACGCGATGCTGGTACTTCTGCGGTATGCCGAAATAGGCGAAGATGAGGACAATGACGAAGATGTTGTCGATGCTCAACGACTCTTCGATCAGGTAGCCCGTAATGAAGGTGAGGGCGACTTGACGTCCTTCGAAGTAGTACAGGCCGCCGGCGAAGATGAGAGCGAGGGAAACCCACACCGACACCCACATCCCCGCCTCGCGCGGCTGTACGACGTGCGCCTTGCGATGAAAGACGCCAAGGTCCAGCGCGAGCATGATGAGCACGAAGGCGTTGAAGCCGACCCAGAACCAGATGTTCGTCTCCACGCCGGCGATCCCCCCGCCGCGCTCGCGCGGCTGGATGAAGAAAGGCGAGCCCCCCGCGGCGCGTGTGCGCCGCAGTGGTCTCGCCTCGTAATTCGGCCGACCGGGGAATCAGGATTCCCGTCTTGACGATCGGACGTACCGGCGGTTGATCCGCCGGCAGGCTACTCCCCACGCATACAAAGGTCGCCGCGACGTGGAGGGGAAGCAAGCGCGGAATCGGGAATCGGGAATCGGGAATCGGGAAACGTGAGCAGTGACGTTACCGTTCCCGATTCCTGTTTCCCGCCTGTACCTTTCCCGATTCCCGATTCCCGATTCCCGTGTCCCCATTCGCCTGCATGCGACTCCCCCTCCTACTATTCCTGATTCTCGCAATGCCGCTACGAGCACAGAACCTGCCGGCTCCGTCCCCAATCTCGCTCGCCATCGTCAACGCCCGCGTCTGGACCGGCGACGAGCGCCGGCCCTGGGCCGATGCGATCGCGGTGAGCGGTGAGCGGATCGCCGCGGTCGGCTCGAGCGCGGAGATCCGCAAGCTCGCGCCCGATGGCGCGCGCGTGATCGATGCGCAGGGCGGGATGGTCGTTCCCGGGTTCATCGACTCGCACGTGCACTTCATAACGGGCGGGCACCGGCTGGCATCGGTGCAGCTGCGAGATGCCGAATCGCCCGCCGAGTTTACCTCCCGTATCAAGGCCTTCGCTGCGACGTTGCCGGAGGGCGCGTGGATTACCGGTGGTGACTGGGACCACGAGAACTGGGGCGGCGAGCTGCCGCGGCGCGACTGGATCGACAGCATCACGCCGAACCATCCAGTCTGGGTCACGCGCCTCGATGGGCACATGAGTCTTGCCAACTCCGCGGCGCTTTTCGCCGCCGGCGTCACTCGTGAGGCACGCGACGTGCCCGGCGGGACGATCGTTCGCGATGAGGGGGGCGAACCAACCGGAGTGTTCAAGGACAACGCGGCCGGGTTGGTCGGCCGCGCCGTCCCCGATGCACGGCCGGAGCAGGACGACCGCGCGCTCGAAGCCGCCATGCGGTACGTGGCCGAGCGGGGGGTCACCTCGGTGCACGATATGGGCTCATGGGACGATATCGCCGTGTACCGGAGGGCGCACGCCGCCGGTCGCCTTACGACGCGCATCTACGCCGGTGTGCCACTCGCCAGCTGGGAGCGGCTGCGTGACACCGTCACGGCCTACGGACGGGGCGATGCCGTGCTGCGCATCGGCTTGCTCAAGGCGTTCGTCGATGGCTCGCTCGGCTCGCACACCGCCGCCTTCCACGAGCCGTTCACCGATGTGCCCACCGATACCGGGCTGATCGTCACCTCGCCGGATGTGCTGTACGAGCGCGTGACCGGCGCGGACCGCGCGGGACTTCACGTGGCCGTGCACGCAATCGGGGATCGGGCGATCGGACTGCAACTCGACATCTTCGACCGTGTGGCGCGCGAGAACGGCCCGCGCGACCGGCGATTCCGCATCGAGCATGCGCAGCACATCGCGCCGGCCGACATTCCGCGGTTCGGCGCCCTCGGTGTCATCGCCTCCATGCAGCCGTACCACGCGATCGATGATGGACGCTGGGCGGAACGCGTGATCGGTCCGGAGCGAATCAAGACGACCTATGCTTTCCGCGCGCTTCTCGATGCGCGCGCCCGGGTGGCTTTCGGCAGCGACTGGTTCGTCGCGCCTCCCACGCCACTCGAAGGGATCTACGCGGCGGTGACGCGCAGAACCCTCGACGATGCCAACCCGGACGGGTGGGTACCAGCCCAGAAAATCACCGTCGAGGAAGCACTGCGCGCGTACACCCGCGACGCCGCCTTTGCCAGCTTCGCGGAAGGCGAAAAGGGCACGTTGGTCCGCGGCAAGCTGGCCGACCTCGTCCTACTCGACCGCGACCTGACGCGCATCCCCCCGGAAACCATTCGGGATGCCCGAGTGGTGGCGACGGTCATTGGCGGAAGGATCGTCTACGAGGCGGAGAGGTGAATCGGGAATCGGGAATCGGGAGTCGGAGGAACACTGAGCCATCTCTTTCTTGACTATTCCGCCCTACTCGAGGTTCTCCCTTCGATGCGGCTCGCCGTAGCTCGATTCCCGATTCCCGATTCCCGCGTTCCTCACGGCCTATACCGCTTCGCTGTCGCCTTCTCGATCTCCGCGGCAGTCAAGGGCACACGCTTCAACTCACCGCGTGCGAACATTTCTGCCTGGCTATCGAAGTACGGTGAGTCTTCGTTAGGGGTCTGGCCGTAGGCGAGGACCGACCACGCACGGGGCACGTCGCCGAACTCGACGGCGAGAATCCACCCGTCGCCGCCTGCCGCTACGCGCTTGCCGTCCGGGGCATCCCGGAAGGAGAGCACCCGGAAACAACCTAGCGCGCCGCTGCAGCCGCTCACCGGCACGTCGACCTTGCCGCGGCGTACGCGGTGCACTTCACCCCAGGGGACGTTCCACGCGCCGTACCGGCGAGAGGTCTCTTCGACCGCCGCTGTGAACGCCTCGGCGGCCTTCTGCGGATCGGCCAATCCGCGCGGGGTGGTGAGTGGTTCCTCGAGCGACCACCGTTCGCTGAACACGCTGTCGGAGCCGCCAACGGCCTGCTGATACCGCCTGACCCACGTCTCGAACAACACGCCCCCCCGGCTCTCGATTCGCGTGGTGGCATCCCACGCCTCGATCAGCGCGATCGCCGAGTCCACCACGGGGGTCGGGGTTCCGGAGCGCACCGCGGCGACCAGATCGCCCTTCACCCGCTCGGCCATGAGCATTCGCGGTGAATGCTTGAGCGTGATAATGTCCTCCATTGTCAGGCGTGCTTTCGTCCTGTGGATCAACGAGAGAGCAAGCTGGCTGCGAAAGCGCAGCTCCGGTTCAGGGAAGTTCGCCGGGAATCTCGAACTGACGAGCGGCTCGTTGAGGTTCGTCAGGTGGTAGGTATCGTTTTCGTTGCGAACATAGCCACCTCGGGGATTGAGCAGCTGCGGCAGGGAGTCGAACGGCACGTAACGCGTCCACACATCGCTCGTTCTGCTCGCCGGGATGGCCAGCGTATCGCCGCCGGAAGCATGTGGCAGCGAGGGAATGAGCGCGTTCCACACGTAGAAGATGTTCCCGGCCCGATCGGCGTAGGTGAAATTCGAGTTGAGGCGCGTGTTCATGCGCATTGCCTGCTTCCATTCCTCGAGTGATTTCGCCCGCATCATGCGCAGGAACTGCTCGCCGGCGCGATATTCCATGTCTGCCGCCCGGCGATAAACGTAGATCTTGCCGTTGCCCCGGTGGATCACGGGTCCTAACGGGGTTCGCCAGAACTCGCGCGTGTCCGTGCCGATCGCCTCGCCATTGCGGTATGGAACCGTTACGACCTGACGTTGCAGCGCCACCGAGGTGCCGTCGAACAGGTAGTGGTCCGGCTTCTCGGGATCGGCGGTCAGTTCGTAGACCTCATCGAGGTCCGGTCCATTGTTCGTCGTCGAGAATCCGAGATCGCGATTGAAGCCGCCGATGACGGTGAACGGCCCCCCGATCCTGAAATCACCGTAGAAATCGATTACGCCGGGCACGACTATGTGTCCTTCGTAATAGCCGGCGTCCCACGACAGGTGCGGATTGCGCAGCAGCACCGCGCGTCGCGAAGCGGTGCGGCTCGGGGCGAACGCCCAGGCATTCGAGCCTTCGTCGTCATTCCGGGCTTCCGCCCGGCGGCTCACGCTGTCATTCGTAAGGCGCGCGATCACCTGTCTGGCCGCGCGATTGCTCGCCTGGCTCACATCGCGCGCGGCGATGTCGTACGCCGTGAAATCGGGGATGATCTGCGGCGGCAGCGTACCCGGATGCTTCCGGATGTACCGATTCACGCCCTCGGCAAATCCCTCGTATACCGCGCGCGTGTCGGCGTCGAGTGTTGGGTACATGTCTACTGCCCGGTCGTAGCGGAGCCGGTTCTCGTGGTCGCCGTCGATACTGTCGATGCCGAACGCCATGCCCATACCACCGCGCCCTCGCAAGAGGCCAAGCGGCACGCGCACGCCGTAGTCTTCCATCTGGACATACGCCAGTGCGAAGGCAGCAGCCTTCAGGTTATCGCCGGTGATGTGCGGTACCCCATGCACCGTGCGGCGAATCTCCACCTGCGACGAAAGCTCGTCAGGCGTCTGTGCACCAAGGGTGAGCGGTAGGGCTGCGAGAAGCAGCGGAACGAAGTATCGCATGGACAATCGGGGAGGGAGAGAGCGGAAAGGGCAGGGTACGGTGAAGCGAGCGCGGTATTGCAATCTGTACGCGTGACAGCCAGGGAGTGATGGACGAAAGACCCGGCATTGCGGTCCTGAGGCCTTCGCCTTGGAGCACCTTCCTCCCAGCAATGTCGTTCCTGGAGATGCAAGGGCGGGAAGGGGGCAGGGAAACGGGAAACGGGAAACGCGGCTCAAGCGGTGCACCGGCCGGCACCGTCTGGACATTATCGAGCCCAATCATTATCTCCATTTCCCGTTTCCCGTTTCCCGTTCCCATTTTACAGCTCCCGCTCACGGATTCCCTATCCCGGCACCCCTCTTGCCCCCAAGTTCCAACCGAACTCACCCTACGGAGCGTTCCGTTATGTGCTTGCGCCTCGAACCGCTTATCCGCGCGGCCGTTTGTGTCACGGCCGTCGCCGTTTTCACCGGCTGTGCTGACAGTAGCGATACCAGCGTAGGCGATTCCGCAACTGCGTCCGGAGCCTCGACGGCGGACGCATCCGGGGATCTGCGCGCTCTCGCCAACTACGATCTGCGCATGGAGCAGGTGGACAAGTACTACGCGGCCTTTCGAAACATCGGCGTCGCGATGCAGGGCATGACCCCGCAGCAGCGGGAGGCGCTCGGGATGGACGCCAGCGACCAGAACCTGGACGCGTACATCTCGGGGCTGGAGAGCCAACCGGCCATCAATTCGGCGATCCGCGATGCCGGGCTGACGGCGCGCGAGTTCGCGCTCATTCTCTGGTCAATGCTGCAGTCGGGAATGGCCAGCGCCGTGATGGACATGCAACCTAACGCCGACAAGGATTCGTTGGCGCGTGAGATGGAGGTCAACATGGACAACGTCAATTTCGTGCGACAGAACGAAGCCGAGCTTCGCCGGAAGCAGGAGGCACTGCAGGCGGACCTGGAGAGAATGGGCGTAACGGAAGATCAGTAGTACTGTGGGTCGGGGGTCGGGGGTCGGGCGTCGGGGGTCGAGCGTTGGGCGAGATGCTTGAACTCAGCCAGAAAATGGGCGCCTCAAGTCGCGCATTCCATTTCCCAATACCCCTCGCCCCGCGACCCCCGACCTTCACCCTCGACCCTCGAAAACTCACCACGCCATGATGTCCAGATATGCCTGCCTAAAATCCTCCACCTGCGGAAGAATCGCGTCTTCCAGCCGGGGAGCGTACCCCACGAAGGTGTCGGTCGAACCGATGCGCTTGACGGGGGCATCCAGCCACGCGAAGCAGTCATTGGCGACCGTGGCGGCGATCTCCGCTCCGTAGCCCCACGAGATCGAGTCCTCGTACGCCACGACGACCCGGCTCGTCTTCTGCACCGACGCGAAAACCGCTTCCCGGTCCCACGGCGAGAGTGACCGCAGGTCGATCACCTCCGCGGAGACGCCTTGCTCATCCGCCAGCTGACCGGCCGCGACAAGTGCCCGATGCACCGTCGCACCGTACGTCACCACCGTTAGGTCGGTTCCTTCCCGCACCACGCGCGCCTTGCCGAACGGGATCATGAAGTTCGGCCCGGGATACTGCGACTTGTTGTAGGTCTGCCGGTACAAATGCTTGTGCTCGAGAAAGATCACCGGATCTTCGCACCGGATCGCGGTCCGCAGCAGCCCGTTGGCATCGAGTGCGGTGCTGGGGCAGATCACCCGCAAGCCCGGGCAGTGGGTGAACAGCGAGGCACCTGTCTGCGAATGGTAGATCGCGCCCCGGATGTAGCCGCCATAGGTCACGCGCACTACTACCGGTGAGGCGAAGGCGTTGTTCGATCGCCAGCGCATCGTCGCCAGCTCATTCCGGATCTGGTGGTACGCCGGCCAGATGTAATCGAAGAACTGAATCTCCACCACCGGCTTGAATCCGCGTAAAGCAAGTCCTATCGCCCGGCCGACGATGTTCGCTTCGGCCAGCGGTGTGTTGAACACGCGAACTCCGCCGAACGCCTTCTGCAGCCCCCACGTCACCTTGAACACGCCGCCCTTGCCCTTCACCTGCTCCAGATGCTGCTCGCGGCTCGCATCGGCAACATCCTCACCGAAAAGCAGAACTCGCGGATCGCGCCGCATCTCATCGCGCATGCAGGTATTGAGCAGATCCACCATCGTCGTCGGATTTCCTTCGAATTGCGGATCTTCTTCCGTATCGAACTGCTCACTGGTAGGGTCGACGTCAGGCGAATACACGCCAAACATCACCGTCTCCGGGCCGGGCTGTTCCTGGCCGAGCGCATCGTCGGTCGCCGCCTGTACCAGCTCGTCTGCTTGCGACCTGATACGCCCAATCTCTTCCTCTGTCGCGAACCCCTCGGCGATCAGCCACGCCGGAAAGACGGTAACAGGGTCCCGCGCCGCATCAGCTTCGCGCTCGACCGGGGGGCGGTACATCGTCTCATCGTCCGACAATGAATGCGAATACGGCCGGATCACGTGCGCATGTACCAGCGCCGGTCCCTTTCTCTTTCGCGCGTATGCGACTGCCTTCTTGATCACCTCGTAGGATGCGACGAAGTCGCACCCGTCCACCTCCTGCACGTACAGCCCCGGAAAACCCGAGACGAGCTTGGAGATCGAGCCGCCGGCCGTGCTCACCTCCACCGGGACGGAGATCGCGTAACCGTTGTCCTCGACCAGATACACTACCGGGAGTTTGAGATTGCACGTGGTGTTGAGCGATTCCCAGAACTCGCCTTCGCTGGTCGTGCCGTCGCCGGTCGAGACGTAGGCAACCTCGTCATTCTGGAACCCCTCGGCGATGTCGAGCAGCTTGGCGCGCATCGATGCCTCGGCCGCGCCGGTGGCATGGAGAAACTGCGTTCCCGTGGGCGACGAGCTCGAGACAATGTTGAGCTCCTTGTGTCCCCAGTGGCTGGGCATTTGCCTGCCGCCTGAATTGGGGTCCACCGCAGCCCCGACTGCCTCGTAAAGCATCTCTGCTGGCGTCATCCCCATCGCCAGACAGAGCGCGCGATCGCGATAGTACGGGAAGAACCAGTCGTACCCTGCCTTGAACACCATCCCCGCAGCCGTCAGCACCCCCTCGTGTCCGGCGCCTGAGATCTGAAAGAAGATCTTGTTCTGCCGCTTGAGCTGGATCTCCTTGTCGTCGAGCCGTCGGGACGTGTAGATGATCCGAAAGGCATCGAGCAGCCGTTCACGCGAGAGTCCGGATACGCCTTTCTTTTCGGCGCGCGTCGAGGTGGCCATGGTCAGGAATCGGGGGGTGAGGTTGCGTCAAAGATAGTGCGGGCGGCATCGTGGCGGCGAGGATTGACCACGAGATGAGAGATGCGAGTTGCGAGGAATAACCGGAACGGCGCGATTCATCGGCCAACTCCTTGCGTGTCAATCATTTCCACACATCTTTTTCGCACCTCGCCCTTCGCACTTCGCCGTTCGCCCTCGCATCTCGCATCTCTCATCTCTTTCTCATGTCACTCCCATCACACTGCATCTTCTGCGACATCGTCCAGGGCGGTGCCGAGGTCTCGGTCTGCTATGAGGATGCGGAGTCACTCGCATTCATGGACATCCAGCCTGTGAATCACGGACACACCCTCGTCGTGCCACGGCAGCATTACGAGTCATTTGCCGATCTGCCGGCCTCGCTCGGCGCGCACCTCTTTCGAGTGGCGATGGAGCTGGGGCCGGTAATCCGTCGCGTGTCCGGGGCACCGGGACTCAACCTGATAGTGTCGAGTGGGGCAGCGGCGGGACAGGATGTCTACCATTTCCACGTCCACCTGATCCCCCGCCGGGAAGGCGATGGCTTTGACGTGCCGCTCCCATTTCCGGGGTCGGCCATGCCCGACCGGACGGTCCTCGACGCTATCGCCGCGCGCATAATCTCGGAGCTCCGGGATCCTACCCGAGC
>DATKDD010000329.1:0-5784 GCA_035512875.1 Gemmatimonadaceae bacterium
ACGGCTGCGTACGCCGATCTGCCTGGACGAATCGATACTCGACGTGCAGCGGGCGGAGGACATGATCTCGCTAGGCAGCGGCCGCATCGTGAACATAAAACCCGGACGGGTGGGCGGTTATTCGTCGTCGATCGCCATTCATGATCTTTGCCAGGCCAACGGTATCCCGGTGTGGTGCGGGGGCATGCTGGAGAGCGGCGTGGGACGCGCGTACAACATCGCTCTCGCATCGCTCCCGAATTTCTCGCTGCCGGGCGACCTTTCGCCGAGCGCCCGGTATTGGGAGCGCGATATCGTCAGGCCTGAATGGACGATGGACGAGGAGGGGATGGTGCATGTGCCTCGCGACGTGCCGGGGATCGGTGTCGGGGTCGACGCCGACTACGTCGATGACCTCACTGTGCGCCGCGAAGTGCTCGAGACGGCGGCGGTCTCCACCGGATGACCACCGCCGGGCCCATCCTGCCGTCCGGCGTCGGCGTGCTCTTTTCCGACGCCCGCCGGGAGTCGCTCGTCAGGCTTCGGCGCGCACTGCACCAGCATCCGGAGCTCGCCTTTGGCGAGGAGCGGACCGCGGCGCGTCTCGAGGAGGCGGTCGCTGCCGCGCGACCGGCGAAGCTCGGCCGCGTGGCGGGTACGGGTGTGGTCGCGCGCATGGCGGGCAGGGATCGCAGCGCGCCGGTGGTGGCCATCCGTGGCGACACCGACGCGCTGCCGATTCAGGAGGATACGGGGCTTCCGTTCGCCTCGGTCGTTCCTAACGTGATGCACGCCTGCGGCCACGATGTACACGCGAGCTGGGCCGTCGGCGCCGCGCTGCTGCTGTCCGAACGGCCTGCCGCCGGCGATGTGTTGATAGTTCTGCAGCCGGCCGAGGAGACCGGACGCGGCGCGCTGGCCATCATCGAATCGGGAGCGATCGCCGAAGCGCGCGCGATCTTCGGCGCCCACGTGGACCGGCGGTTCGACGTCGGGCAGGTGGTTGCCGACGCGGGCCCGCTGGCGGCGTCGGCCGACACGTTCACGATCGAGTTGCTAGGCAGCGGTGCGCACGCGGCGCGCCCGCACGAAGCAGCCGATCCGATCGTCGCCGCCGGCGCGGTGATCGGCGCGGTGCAGACGCTCGTTTCCCGCCGGCTCAATCCCGCGTGGCCGGGTGTGGTCACCATCGGCAGCGTCCACGCCGGAGAAGCGCCTAACGTGATCCCCGACCGCGCGACGCTCACCGGAACGGTGCGCGCTACCGAAGCGCCGGCACGCACGCTTCTGCTCGAGGAGCTGCGCCGCCTCGCGGAAGGGGTCGCCGGCGCGCACGGCGTACGCGCCCTGGTGTCGCTCGAGCTGGGCACGCCCCCGCTTGTCAACAACCCTGATGCGACGGCGTGGGCACGCCAGGCGGTCTCGGCGGTTCTGGGCGAAGCGTCACTGGTACCGCTCGGCTTTCTCAACCTGGCCGGTGAGGACTTCGCGCACTATCTCGAGCGCATGCCGGGGTGCTTTCTGCGCATCGGCGCGCGCGAGCCGGGGGGCGCGACGATCGCCGCGCACTCGCCCAGGTTTTTCCCGGCAGAGGAGAGCCTGTTCGTGGGAGCGGCGGTGCTGGCGGAGTGTGCGAGGGTGGCGAGCCAGGCACTGCGCAGCTCCGCCTAACCCTTTTGATTTTCGTGACTGGCAAATACGTTCCACGTCGGATGATTGGATCGTCCTCACCAGACATGGCTGACACAACTTCCGTCGCTCCCACCGCCAGGCCGCGCCGCATGCTGGCGTTGCTCGTCGTGGTCTTCGTGCTCTCCGGTGGCGCGGGACTCATCTACGAGTCGATCTGGAGCCGCTACCTCGGGCTGTTCGTCGGACATAGCGCGTACGCGCAAATCATTGTACTGGCGATCTTCCTCGGCGGCATGTCCATCGGTGCGCTGCTCATTGGCAAGCACTCACACCGCATGCGCGAGCCGCTGCTTGGGTATGCGGCCGTGGAGCTCGTCGTCGGGCTGATCGGACTCGTCTTCCACCCGATCTTTCAGCGCGTAACCGAGTTTGCATACGACTCGCTCCTTTCGCCGGTGGCCGGAAGCGCCTGGCTCATCGTCATCAAGTGGACGATCGCCGCGCTGCTGATCCTGCCGCAGTCGGTGCTGCTGGGAATGACCTTTCCGCTCATGACCGCCGGCGCGATCCGGCGCGTGCAAGGTCGGACCGGTCACACTCTGGCGCTGCTCTACTTCGCCAATAGCCTTGGCGCGGCGGTGGGAGTCCTCGTAGCCGGCTTCTGGCTCATTCGGCTGTTCGGGCTGCCCGGCACGCTGGCAACGGCCGCGGTGATCAACATCGTCGTCGCGGTCGTCATCTATGCCGCCGTACGCTGGCCGGCTGCCCTGCGGAAGGGGGCGCTGGGGCCGGTGCGCGTCGTGCCGACAGAGGCGCTACCGGCAACCGCTCCGATCGAGGTGCCTGACGATAGCAGGCTGGCCGCGGCAGGAGGCGCATCGTCGCCCGGCTCCCTCCGGCACCCTTCCACCGCGTCGACCCCGGCCACGCATCTACTGTGGCGGCTGATGTTGACGGTGAGCTTTGGCACCGCGGTCGCATCGTTCATGTACGAGATCGTGTGGATACGCATGCTGTCGCTGGTACTGGGTAGCGCTACGCATTCTTTCGAATTGATGCTCTCGGCTTTCATCCTTGGCCTGGCGCTCGGTTCGCTGTGGATCCGGTCCTACGCCGATCGCCTGACCAACCCGGTGTTGACGTTGGGGATGGTTCAATGGGCGATGGGACTGCTCGCCCTGGCAACGCTCCCCGTGTATCTGTGGTCGTTCGAGTGGATGGCCTCGCTGCTGGGCGCGCTGCAGGCGACCGACAGCGGGTACCGGTTCTTCACGATTGCGCGTTATGTGGTCTCGTTGACCGTCATGCTTCCGGCGACGTTCGCCGCCGGCATCACCCTGCCGCTGATCACGCGCACCTTGCTGGAGAGCGGTCGCGGCGAGCGGGCAATCGGCTACGTGTACGGGATCAACACGCTGGGCTCGATTGCCGGCGTCGTGCTCGCCGGCATCGTTCTCATGCCGCTCGTCGGACTCAAGGCGTTGCTGATCTACGGCGCGATCCTCGACATCGTCCTCGGCATAGTGCTCGTGCGGCTTTCGGCCGACCTGCGCACCTCGCGCGGCCGGACGGTGGTGTACGGCACGGCCGTCGCCGCAGCAGTCGCGGTGATGGCGGCCAACCTCGGCGTCACCTTCGAGCATAACGTGCTGGCGAGTGGGGTTTATCGTTATGGTCGAATACCTCCGTCGGACGGGCGCGACATATTCTTCTACGAGGACGGCCGGACGGCCTCCGTCGCGGCCGGCGTTGCCGGTGGCCGCTATTACATTTCCACTAACGGCAAGCCTGACGCGTCGCTGGACTCATTGTGGGTGCACAAGGCAGAAGGGGAGGCGAGTGCCGAACGCCAGATGACCGGCGACGAAACGACGCAGGCGTTTCTCCCGCTGATCTCACTGGCGCACCGTCCTGACGCGCAGAGCGCGGCGGTGATCGGCCAGGGCTCGGGCATGACTTCGCACTTTTTGCTCGGCAGCCCGGCCATGCGCGAAGTAGTCACGATCGAGATCGAGCCGGAGATGATCGCCGGATCCCGCGCCGCCTTCTATCCGGCCAATGCGCGTGTGTTCGACGATCCGCGCTCCACTTTCGTGATCGATGACGCCAAGTCGTACTTCGCCTCCGGCAGGCGCCGGTTCGATCTCATCATCTCCGAACCGTCGAACCCGTGGGTCAGCGGCGTCTCCGGGCTGTTCACCATCGAGTTCTACCAGCGTGCAAGGCAATACCTGACTGATGACGGACTGTTCGCCCAGTGGCTGCATCTGTACGAGATCGACGACGAGCTGGTGCTGAGCGTGCTCTCGGCGCTGCACCACAGCTTTCAAGCGTACGACATCTTCCACACCTCGAAGGGGGACATCCTGATCCTGGCGAGCAATCGTCAGGCCATTCCCCGCCCCGACTGGTCGGTATTCCAGTTTGCCGGCGTGCGGGAGGACCTCAGCCACACGATTCCGTTCACGCCGCGCCTGCTCGATGCCACGCGCATTGGAGGGCATCAGGAATTCGCGCCGCTGCTCGACAGGTGGCCCCACATCAACTCCGATTTCTATCCCGTTCTCGATCTGAAAGCGGAGCGATCCCGCTTTCTTCGTCGCAACGCTGTTGGAGTGCTGCGGTTGGTGGAGGAACGAATCGACATCATGGCGCCGTTTACCGGCCGTCGTATTCCTTTCGCGACCGAGACCAGCGACCCGGCTCCTCACATTTCACGGATCCACTCACTGACCGCCGGCGCCCTGCTCCGCGCGCCGCAGCGCATTGAAGATTCGCTGCGCCTGGCAATGGACGAGGACCTGGCGGCACAGGCACATCGCGGCTGGCAGTTCCGTGCGTCGCTTGCGGGCGGGCCGCCGCCCGACTGGCGCCAGTGGGTGCGCGACATGGTGAGGGTGGAGCACGAATTGCACGCGGGCACCACCGGCGTAGCGGACTCCGCGTTCTACGCCGCGATCCGAGGCTTCGCCTCACGCCACGGTGCTCCGATCGGCGCGCGCCACGCAATCGACTTCGCCGAGGCGATGGCGACATGGGATTTCGAAACCGCCTCTCGCGCCGCGGACGCACTGCTACCGTTCGCGATGGAGCGGCGCAGCTGGTATGAGTTCAATGCGCTCCGGACCGGTGCCGTGGTGGCCAAGCTGCGTATCGGAGACCCGGCCGGAGCTCGTCGCTACTTGGTGGAGCTCGGAAAGCTTGGAGCGAACCCGACTGCGGACCTGCGCATGATGCTGCTCAACGCCTACCTATTGCAGGCTGAGAGGGAGGAGTAGGAAGGTAGGAACGAAAGAATGCTTCTCTGGGGATCTGAAGCGCGGTCTTCTGCGACACTCCGGCAATCCTCGGTAGCTTCCTTCAGTCAGGACGCGCAACACACACGTCGTCGAGCGATGGGAGATCGGCGAGCTCTGCGGTAAGGCGCAGCGTCCGGGACGGCCACTGGACTACCGCAGGCAGTGAGGCCGCCGTAGCTTCGGCGAGAGAGGCACTGCGTGGAGGCGGCCGATGCGCGAGCCTGAGGGGAGGAGCCGACACTCCCCAATCGACATCGCGGCCCAGTTGGCGAGCGCGCTCGCCGGCCGGTACACGATCAATCGCGAGATCGGCCGTGGCGGGATGGCCACGGTCTACCTCGCGCACGACCTCCCGCACGATCGCCGGGTGGCGATAAAGGTACTCGTCGCCTCGGTCACGAGTGCGGTTGGAAGCGAACGCTTCCTCCGCGAAATCAACATCGCCTCAGCGCTCACGCATCCGCACATCCTCACCGTGCTCGATTCCGGCGAGGCGGACGGATTGTTGTACTGCGTCATGCCGTTCGTGGATGGGGAGTCGTTGCGGGCACGCATGACGCGTGAGCGCCAGATTCCGATCGAGGACGCCGTACAGATAACTCGCGAGATCGCCGACGCGCTCGCGTACGCGCACGAGCGCGGCGTGGTGCACCGCGACATCAAGCCGGAGAACATCCTCCTTTCCGGCGGGCACGCCCTGGTCTGCGACTTCGGCATCGCGCGCGCGCTGACTGGCACCGCCGCGGGCGAGCGCCGGCTCACCGACTCCGGAACCTCGGTAGGCACGCCGCTCTACATGAGTCCCGAGCAGGCGGCCGGTGACAGCGACATCGACGGCCGCGCCGACCTCTATGCGTTAGGCTGTGTGTTCTTC
>DATKDD010000330.1:0-4178 GCA_035512875.1 Gemmatimonadaceae bacterium
GTGACCTCTCCGCCGCAGCAGCCGGCCCCAGCGGCCCGGCGCCCCTCATCGCACCAATGCCAGGACTGATAGTCAGAATTACAGTGGCCGAAGGCGACGAGGTTCGAACGGGGCAAGGGATGATCGTGATGGAGGCGATGAAGATGGAGAACGAGCTGAGGGCGCCCGGCAACGGCACCGTGAAGCGTATCGCGGTTTCGGAGGGTGATGCGGTCGAAAAGGGTGCGGTCCTGATCGAGCTGGAATAGCGGGAAGCGGGAAGCGGGAAACGGGAAACGGTAAACGGAGCAGGAAACGGAACCGGGAGCTTCACCACCGGCCCTCCGCCACGTTCCCATCCCCGGCGTTTCGCATTTCCCTCCGCTACCCGCTACCCGCTTCCCGCGTCGCGCTTCCCGCGTCGCGCTTCCCGCTTCCCGCTATTCCAGCTCGATCAGGATCGCGCCCTTTTCCACGGCGTTGCCCTCGGAAACCGCTATGCGCTTCACTCTTCCACTGCCGGCGGCCCTCAGCTCGTTCTCCATCTTCATCGCCTCCATCACGATCATCCCCTGCCCCGTTCGAACCTCGTCGCCTTCGGCCACCGTAATTCTGACTATCAGTCCTGGCATTGGTGCGATGAGGGGCGCCGGGCCGCTGGGGCCGGCTGCTGCGGCGGAGAGGTCACGAATGGCTCTCGCACGCTCATCGAGCGCCTCCACATCGTAGATGTGCCCGTCGAGCCAGAGCTGGTACACTCCGCGGCCGGCGCGATGGCGAACGATCACTCTGTGCACCTCGTCGCCCACCCTGACGAGGCGAAGGGGCGTGCCGGCGACCTCGTCGAGAGAGGCTTCCGCGCTGCTCCCGTCCAGCGACACGCGGTCGTTCTCACGCTCGACGGTCAGGCGGGCGCCGTTCACGGTGACGATGTATCTCATCGAGAGCGGGGCGCGGGACATGCGACGCGGGACGCGGGTGGTTTCATCTGGGCGTGCTGCCTCCTAAATGCCTTGACCGGGTACCAGCTCGCAGACCGTCTCCACATGCGCGGTCTGGGGGAACATGTCGAAACCGACGAGCGAGGCAATCGTATAGTTAGGCAGGCGGCGCAGGTCGCGAGCGAGCGTCGCCGCATCGCAGGAGATGTAGAACAGCGCGGGATGCGGGTGGGACTCCCCACCGAGTAATGCAGCCGACAACAGGTCCGTTACCAGCTGGTGAAGTCCGTTACGCGGCGGGTTCAGGATCACCGCGTCGGTGGGTAGCGCCGAGTGTAGCTGCTCTTCGACGCGACCCTCGATGACGCGCGCACTTGACGAAAGGCTGGCGCGGGTCCTTGCTACGGCGTCGCCATCGAGCTCGATCGTCGTCACTTCCACACCGCGGGCCTGAAGTGCGATGGCGAGCTCGCCTTCTCCGGCATAGGCTTCAACCACCGACGCCGGCCTGTGCGCCATCACCCGCTCGATTACGTAGTCGCGCAGCTTTTCGGCAATTCCCGGATTGACCTGGGCGAAGGCGGGAGTCGGGTTGAAATCGCCGCGCGATTGCATGAGCCTCCGCTTTCCGCCTTCGGGAATCCACCAAAGCGATCCCAACCCGGGAACTGCCTGAAAAAACTCCGGGTGATGCGCCCATCGGCGGCCCCCCTCCAGCACGAACGATGCTCCGTCGTCACTGGTGCGTACGGCACCCCGAAGCTCCGACTCGTGTGGCAGCCAGCGGCTCGCCGCCATTATCGCGTGCCAGGTGGCCACTACGGAATGCTCGGTGATTGGGCACTCCTCGAGCGGAAAGATCCGGCCCGGCGCGTCGTAAGGGTGCAACCCGGCGATCCAGGATTCGCCCGAACGGCGCAGCGCGAGAGTGAGCTTGTTGCGATAGTGCCACTCTCGCGGGCTGGGATGCACGTAAGGCGGCTCCACTCCGCGGTTGCCGATCCGCACGAGCGCATCTCGCACGATCACGCCCTTTGCTTCGCGTTGGGCGTCGTAGGTTAGATGCTGCAACTGGCATCCGCCGCACTTGTCGCGCTCGTAATGCCTGCACGGCGGACGAATGCGTTGTGGAGATCTCCTTGTCACCTCGCGAAGGCGGCCCTGCGCGAACCGCCCCTTGGGCACGATCTCCGCCCGCACACGATCTCCGGGTGCCGTGCGCGGGACGAAGACGACGAGCCCCTCGTGGCGCGCCACGCCATCGCCCCCGGCTGCGATAGCGGTGATGTCGAGATCAGCGATCACGGGATCAATACTCCCGGTTTCCCATTCTTCGTTTCCCGTTTCCCGCCGCCGTGATCATCGCATGCCCTCTGTTCTGGCAGCGATGGTCCAGGGCTCGACAGGCGGGCGACGATTGATCGGCGTGCGCGGTATGACGGGGGGGCTCGTTCGGTCGCGCTCGGCGAGCAGCACGGCGACTATGGCGGCGGCGCGCACACCCGCGTCAGGCGGGCCCTGCGACAGCAGCGAGGGAAGGCGGCGCTCCAGCCACTGGATGTCGATCTCCCCGCGCCGGAATTCGTCATCCTCCATTACGCGCAGGTGAAAATCGCGCGACGTGTCGACTCCCTCGATGGTGAGCTCGAGGAGGGCTCGATGCATCCGGGCGACCGCCTCCGCTCGCGTCGGCGCCCAGACTATCAACTTGCCGAGCAGCGGGTCGTAGTGCAGCGTCACCTCGCTGCCTATGCCGATTCCGCCATCCCACCGTACGCCCGGGCCGCTGGGCAGCCGGAGGTAGCGGATCCGGCCGGTGGAGGGGAGGAACCCACTCGACGGGCTCTCGCTCGTGATGCGGCATTCCATCGCCCAACCGTGCGGCTCGATTTCTCCCTGGCGGAACGGAAGCTTTTCGCCGGCGGCGACCCGGAGCTGCCAATGCACCAGATCGATGCCCGTCGTGAGCTCGGTGACTGGATGCTCGACCTGGAGCCGGGTGTTCATTTCCAGAAAGTAGAAATTCCCCTTCGCGTCGAGCAGGAATTCGCAGGTGCCGGCATTCTCATAGCCGGCCGCCCGTGCCGCGCGCACGGCCGTCTCCCCCATCCGGCGGCGCAGCTCGGGTGTAACGGCCACGCTCGGGGCCTCCTCGATCATCTTCTGATGGCGGCGCTGCACCGAACACTCCCGCTCACCTAACCAGAGAATCGTCCCGTGGGTGTCGCCGAGGATCTGCACCTCCACGTGGCGCGGTCCGGCGATGAACTTCTCGAGGTAGACGGCATCATCGCCGAAGGCGTTCTGCGCTTCACGGCGAGCCGCGTCGAGCGCGGAGGCCAGCTCGCGCTGCTCGTGGACCACGCGCATGCCCTTCCCGCCCCCGCCTGCCGCCGCCTTGAGAAGCACCGGGTAGCCGAACTCCTTGGCGATGGTGGACGCTTCGTCGGCGTCACGCACTGCCGTGGTGGTACCGGGCACGACGGGGACGCCGGCTGCGACGGCCAGCGTCCGTGCCTCGGTCTTGCTCCCCATCGCGGCGATCGCTTCAGCCGGCGGTCCGATGAACACCAGCCCGGCGTCGCGCACCGCACGCGCGAACGGCTCGCGCTCGGCGAGAAATCCGTAGCCCGGGTGGACCGCCTCCGCACCGGTGCGCAGGGCTGCCTCGATGATCAGATCTCCGCGCAGATAGCTGTCGCGCGACGGCGCGGGTCCAAGGCGCACGGCGAGATCCGCCTCACGAACATGCGGCGCATGCGCATCTGCATCGCTGAATACGGCCACGGATTGCACGCCCAACTCCTGGCAGGCGCGCACCACGCGCAACGCAATCTCGCCGCGGTTGGCGATCAAAATGCGATGGAACACTAACGGAGATACGAGATGCGAGAACGGATTTGCGAGATACGAAAACCGGGATGCGAGATGCGAAATGCGAGAGGTGAACAGAGCGCGAAGTGCGAAACTACTGCAGCGCGTTTTAGCCGCGACGGGTGAGGGTCGGGACCTCGATCTCGAGACCTCTCGCAACTCGCATTTCTCATCTCGACTCGATGCCTGCCCTACAACGGTATGTTCCCATGCTTTTTCGCCGGATTGCGGTCGCGCTTGGTTCGCAGGGTGTCGAGGGCGTCGATCAGGCGCGGGCGGGTATCGCGGGGATCGATGATGTCATCGACATAGCCGCGTGAGGCGGCGATGTAGGGATGGGCGAACTTGGCGCGGTACTCCTCGATCTTCTCATCCATCGCCGAC
>DATKDD010000331.1:0-6152 GCA_035512875.1 Gemmatimonadaceae bacterium
TGCCGGGCAATCTGATCGCGTGACAGACCACCGGCGTAGAAGGCGGACTCCGAATGGTCGGTGATTCCGATGTAGCTCCAACCGCGTGCGCGAGATGCATCCACCATTTCGGCGATCGTAGCCGTTCCGTCGGACCAGCGCGAATGGCAGTGCAGCACGCCGCGAATCGCGCTGGAATCGATCAGCGTCGGAAGTGCGTCCGCTGCCGCGACCTGCACCTCGCCGCGCCCTTCACGCAACTCGGGCTCCACCCACGCCAGCCCGGCGGCGCGATAGATCTCAGTCTCGTCGGCCACGGGTACACGGCTACCACTCGTGTCGAGCAGGTGCTCGCCGTCATGCCGCAAAACACGAGCGGCCAGCGCAGCGTTGACCTCGGCGACGTGCGCATCCGAGCCGGTCGCTCGCCACAGTGCGAGTGCGAAGCTCTCAGGTGTGGCGCAATACAGATCGAGGCGCGCACCATCGACGTACGTAATGGACACCTGGTTCTGCCCGGCGCCGACCGCCTGACGAACCCCTGGTGCGTGCGCGAACGAGGCGGCGACAGCAGCCGGATCACCGCTGCATTCGGCCACCAGATCCACGTCTCGGGCGAGCTCCAGGCGTCGGCGGAGCGAGCCTGCCAATTCAGCGCGCTGCACGTCGGGATGGGCGCGAACAGCGGTGAGGAATCGCGCGGCCTCGACCATTGCTTGCGGAAAGAGCACCGCGTTTCCCGTCGCTCGCAGGTGCATTATACCGCGACTGATCTTTTCCGCAGTCCGCGGTCCGAATCCCCTCACGTTCGCCAGCCGGCCGTCACGCGACGCATCCTCCAGCTCCTGAAGGGTCGCGACACCGAGCTCATGGTGCAGTTGCCGGATCTTGGAAAGACCGAGCCCGGGTACACGCATCATCTCGAGCAGCCCCTCGGGTGCGTTCTCGCTCAATCGCTCCAGATATCCCGAGCTTCCGGTTTCTGCCAACTCCTCGAGCACCGCAAAGGTGGCCGGCCCGATGCCGCGCAGCCGCTGGAGTTCCCCCGAGCGCACCAGTGGCCGGAGGTCATCCGTGGTAAGTGAGAGAACGGCGCGCGCTGCGGTTCGATAGGCGCGCGAGCGATATCGGTCGGTGCCGTTCAGCTCGAGGAAGTCGGCGATCTGGGCGAGTGCGTGCGCGGCCGTGCGCGGATCCATGCCCGAAATCTAGTTCGGTCGGTCTGGCCTACGCTCCACTCCCGACCTCGGTGTACGGGATCGTGGTGGAATCCTCTCCGCCGTCGGGGTCGCGGGCGACCAGCCGGTCGCTGTGGCGATCGAGATAGTGAAGTGCACGCAGCACGATGGCCTCGAGCTCGCTGGTGGTGGTAATCGCGTGCAGCGCCTTTCGATCACCACCGGGTATGGCATTGCCGAACGGCTCGGCATCGGCGCGCCACGGGCGTTCGGCGAGGGCGGGCGCCGAGGCGGGATCCAGATCGGTGCGGTAGGAGACGAGCGAGATTCCGGGGCGCTCGGGGCGGAGGCCGAGAACGAGCTGGGCCCGAAGGTGCGCGCCAGCGAGGGGCGCCGGCTCGGTATCATCGACGACGACGAAGCAGCCATCGACAGGCTCGAATGGGGATTCGGCCGCCACGCGCGCCCACATGCGTTGCTCGGGAAACTGGATGTAACACGACGGCGGCGCCGCCAGCTCCCACGAGCCTAGCGAATAACCCGGCGTGGCGAGCAGCTCGAGGGCGGGGGGCGTGAGGACGTACAGCCGCTTACCGAAGCTCCAGAATTGATAGGCGTGGTAGAGAAACTCGGCGTATTCTTCGACGGCGTCGCCGGGCGCATCGTCCGGAATCATGTCGCGCAGCGTCGCACCAACACTACCGAGCAACACGAACTGGTCGCGCCGGCGGGTATCCGAGCCGCGGTGCTCCGCCTCCTCCCGGATGGCCGGCCAGGAGACGGTTTCCAACGGGTGCAGCAGCGCCTCGTACGGGGTGATGCGGCCGGTCACACGCTCCGTCGTCAGGCTGACGGCTCCTCGATTCCGGCGACCGCCCGCAGCGACTTGACGATCTCGTGCAGTCGTTCCTCGATCCGCTCCATCTCACGATTGGCCGCGGCGTCTTCGAGTGCGCCGTTTCGCCATTCGACCGCGACCTGGTTGAGCATCCGCACGTTATACAGGATCTCGTCGGTGGCGGCACGCAGCGGCAGGTACCGCCGTCGGTCGGTCATCGCGGCGCGAAACTGATTGCGAATCTCGTCAGGCGGCAGCGCTTCGACGTGCTCGACGAGTTCATCGCGCGAGCCGCCGTAGTAGAGCCGGCGTCCGGGCATGCCCCCTTCACCGGTCCCCGAGCCTGTGAACCAGAGCCGTCCGGCATACTTGGTCCCATCGTGCCAGAATTGCAGTGCCATCTCGTACCACTGCGCATCGATCTGGATCGAGGGGAGGTCGATGATCTCGTCCCTAACGGTCATAACGATGCCTTAGCAGAAGGATATCGGCGGTTTCGGCGAGAAAACGCTCGATCGCGGCGAACAGGGCGTCCGGCTGTTCAACGTAGGGAACATGGCCGCAATTCTCCAGGACGACGAGCCGGGCGTCAGGCAGGGCACGAGCCGCCGTCTCGCTCGACGCCAGCGGAATCGGGTCCTGCCGGCCGTGAACGACCAACGTGGGGGCCGTGACGCCGGGCAGTGTATCGACCAGGTCGTAGTCCCCCAGACTCTCCCACACCGATTGCTGAACGCGCCCGATGACCCGAAACGGCGTGAGGTCGTTCGCCATCCGCGGATCGGCAAAGAAGCCGGCAACGCTCAGCTCGAATGCGCGTTGGCGATAGGCATCGGGATCCTCGCTTCGCAGTCCGGATGACGCGAGCTGCTCCCGCATGGCGTGGATCTCGCCGGCGCTCTGGCGGCGAGCGTACTCGGCGTCGTACTCGTCGCGGAATGCACGCGAGACGGGCGCCGGATCGATCAGCACGAGTCGATGCGGAGTCGGGAGCTCTTCGCGGGCCGCTTCGACGGCATAGAACAGCGCGAGCAACCCGCCCCACGAATAGCCCACGAGCGTGAGCGGCGTAACGTCGAACTCTCGTGCCACCGCGGCGAGATCGGCCACGTGGCTCCGCCAGGTGACCGGGTCGCGGGACTCGGTTCGCGACCGCCCGCCGCCGCGCTGATCGTAGAACAGCAGCGGCCCGGCTTCGCCAAGCCGCAGCATTTGCGGCAGAAGGTAATCGTGATGGGCGCCGGGCCCACCGTGCAGCACGACCATCGGGGGCGCATCCGCCGCACCATACAGCGCCCAATACAGCGGATGGTCGGTCGTCCGGGTGTACCCCGACGCGCTAGGCGGAGGTATCGTTTGCGGCACGGCGACGCGGAAACGAAGGAGCATCAGTCATCCCGGAACATCGCCCCGCACGCCGCGCGGCGCCAGCCGCATCGCCGAGCGATGCCGGAACCACGTAATTCAGGGCCACACCACGGCTGTGGCGCTGCCCACACTGCCCCCTTTGTAGATCACGCCGTCCTTCATTACGAACACGGGCTTCCCCATGGCAGCGATGTCGGCCAGCGGGTCGCCGGACACCGCAACCACGTCTGCGAGCTTGCCCACCGCCAGCGTCCCGATTCTGTCCTCCCAGCCTAGCAACGTGGCGGCGTGGTGAGTCGCCGACTGGATCGCCTGCATCGGGGTCATCCCGCCCCACTCCACCATCAGAGTGAATTCGCGAGCGTTGGCGCCATGCGGGCCCACGCCGGCATCGGTCCCAAAGGCGATCGGCACCTTGTTCCGCACGGCGATCTTGATGGCGTTGCGCATCGCCGCCGCGGCCACGCGCGCCTTTTCAGCCCGAAAGCCGGTGAGAGTTCCGGATTCGGCGGCGAGCTCTACCGCCTCGCCGGCCATGAGCGTGGGGACGAGATAGGTGCCGTGTTCGGCCATCAATCTCGCGCCCTCCTCATCGAGGAACGAGCCATGCTCGATCGAGGCGACGCCAGCACGGGTCGCGATCTTGATTCCCTCGGTGCCGTGAGCGTGCGCGGCCACTCTGCGCTGGTCGAGCTTCTGCGTTTCCTGCACCATCGCCTGCAGCTCCTCGAGCCCGTATTGCGTGGTGCCCACGGCAGCGCCTTCCGAGAGCACGCCCCCGGTCGCGCACGTCTTGATTACGTCGGCGCCGTACTTCACCTGGTATCGCACCGCGGCGCGCACCTCGTCCGCGCCGTTGGCAATACCCGTCCGCACGTCGCCATCCATTAACCCCGGACGGTAGCCGTTCTCATCGCAATGTCCACCGGTTATCCCAAGCGAATGCGCCGCCGTTTGCATGCGGGGGCCGGTTATGTAGCCACCCTCGATGGCACGGCGAAGCGCCAGATCATCGAACCCACCTGCACCCACGTTCCGGATCGTGGTGAACCCCGCCATGAGCGTCTTCTCGGCGTTTTTCACCCCGAGGATCGCGCCGAACGATGCAAAGTCGCGCACCGCCGCGGTCGCGCTCGCGGGATCGCCGAGCTCACGCCCAGTGATGTGGGTGTGCATGTCGATGAGCCCAGGCATCAGCGTCGCGTCGCCAAGGTCGACGACCGTTGCGCCGGCAGGCACCTGTACGCGACCCTGCGCACCGACGGCCACGATGCGGTTTCCGCTTACGACAACCACCCCGTTCTGTAACGCCGCGGAGCCGCTGCCGTCTATGAGACGGGCGGCTCGAATGGCGATGGTCTGGGCCGGAAGCGAATCGGGGTTGGTGGACGGATTCTGCGCTGCGGCCGCTTCAGCGATGAGCGCGGCAGCCAGCAGTGCGTGGAGCGCGGCGTGAAGGAAGGTCATGATCAGAGGGAGAAGGAAAGGCCCTGCGGAGCTAGACCTAACGTTGGCCACGGGTGCCGAGCACCGCGGTGAAGGAGAGCGGTTGGCCGTCACGCCGCACGACCACGCGGACAGTATCGCCCGGCTGCCGCGCCCGCAATGCATCGGTGAACTGGTACAGATCCCCGACCGCCTGGCCGCCGAACTCAACGAGCACGTCGCCGGCGCGAACCCCGGCCTGGTCGGCGGGCGAGCCCGGGCTCACGCCGGTGAGCCGCACCCCCGCTTCCTCGCTGGCAACCATGTCTGGAATGGAGCCGAACCAGGTGCCGCTCGCCGAGCCGGAAGACACCGACAACACCGGCTGTGCATTACGCACCGGCGTAAGGCGGTCCTCACGGTCCGCGATGCGGCGCGTCACGCGCTCCGCGTATTTCGCCACCTTCGCCATTCCATCGATCGAGAGCGTTTCCACATCGTCGGTCGCCCGGTGGTATTCGTCGTGCAAGTCGGTGAACATGTGCAGCACCGGGATCCCCTTCGCGTAGAACGAGCTATGGTCCGACGGGCCAAAGCCGTCTCCGACGGTCCGCAGATCCAGGCGCGGGGCGATGTTGGCACTGTCGAGCAGCATTGGCATCTCTTCCGCGGTGGATACACCGTAGACTATGAGCCTGTCTTCACGCAGCCGTCCAACCATGTCGAAGTTGATCATCGCCACGACGTTCTCGATAGGCACCGGGAGGTGCTCGACGAAATACTGCGAGCCGAGCAGCCCGAGCTCCTCGCCGCTGAAATGGACGAACAATACCGAGCGCCGTGGAGGATCTGCGGCGAGCAGGCGGGCAAGCTCCATGACCAGCGCACTTCCGGAGGCGTTGTCGTCGGCGCCGTTTCGAATGGCGGCGCCGGCTTCTGGATCGAGCGCGCTGCCACCCCCTCTCCCCAAATGATCCAGATGGGCTCCGAGAACCACGTACTGATCACGCAACGCCGGGTCACGTCCCCGGAGAAGCGCCGCCACGTTACTCGTCGGCAGCTCGGGACTCACCCCCGCGTGCGCCGCGGCGGCTGACCGGGCGATGAACTGCTGCTGATACACGCTGTCACATGCGCTGCCCCGCCCCACGGAACCGCACACCGCGGCATCGCCGATGACGACCGGCGCGAGCTGTAACTGTTGCCATCGCCGCACGACGTACGCAGCCGCGCTATCATAGCCCGGGGTGCCCGTGCCGCGTCCGGCAAGCAAATCACTGGCGAGGAAGGTGACGTCGCTACGCAGTGTCGCGGTATCCGCGGCAGCCGCCGCAGGCGAGAGGGAGCTTGCGCGGCAACCGGCA
>DATKDD010000332.1:0-3491 GCA_035512875.1 Gemmatimonadaceae bacterium
TCGAGCAGGTGCTTTATCCCGTCGACAAGCCCGCCAAGATCGACCTGCTGCTGAAGCTGCTGCGCGATCCCTCCTTGAATTCCGTGCTGGTCTTTTCCCGCACCAAGCACGGGAACGTATTCGAAGCCATCAGCCGGTTGAACTGTTGAAGTCCTCGGGCCGACTCATTCCGCGCGCAGATCATTCCGGCCGTCCGGCGCCGTTGCCTATTCGTACGCAATGTCGTACAGATCAAGAGGCACCATGAAGACCATCACAGCAAGTGAGGCGAGGGACGAACCTTTACAAGCTTCTCGACGAGGAGGCGCTGACCAGTGAACCGGTCCAGATCACCGGAAAGCGTGCCGACGCGGTGCTCGTCTCCATGGATGATTGGCAGGCCATTCAGGAGACCCTGCATCTTCTCTCCATCCCCGGGATGCGGGAGTCGATCCGTAAGGGATTGAAGACTCCTGTGAGGAAGTGCCTGGAGTCGCTCGACTGGTGAAATCCTGGCGGGCGACGGCCAGTCAGGGGCGGTCCTCACGCGATGCGGAGCTTCGAATCCTCCCTCCCCGGCCATGCTTCTGAGATCCCAAGCTGCGCCGCCGCCGGCGCACTGCTCCGCGAAATTGCGCTGAGCGGCGTAAAGAGCGATCATCGGCTCTCCGCGCCAATGCACCTCGACGTTGGAAGCCGCTTGGGTCCCTACGAGATCGTCTCGCGTCTCGGCGCGGGCGGTATGGGCGAGGTTTTCAAGGCGCGCGACAGCCGTCTGGGCCGCAACGTGGCGATCAAAATTCTCCCGCCGGAATTCGCCGACGACCCGCAGCTCAAGACGCGTTTCGAGCGGGAAGCTAAGGCCATCTCGCAGCTCAACCACCCGCACATCTGCACGCTGTACGACATCGGACAGGCCGACGGGACGAGCTATCTGGTCCTGGAGCTGCTGGAAGGAGAGACGCTGGAGCGCCGCATCGCCCGCGGTGCGCTGCCGCTGGCGGAGGTGATCCGCTACGGAGCACAAATCGCCGGGGCGCTGGATCGAGCGCATCGCGCCGCAATCGTGCATCGCGATCTGAAGCCCGGTAACGTCATGATTACGAACTCGGTAGCGAAGCTGCTCGACTTTGGTCTGGCGCGTTCAACGCACCTCCCTGTAGTGACCGAGGAGGCACCTACGGCACACCAGACCATCACCGCGGAGCGAACCACCGTCGGGACGCTTCCGTACATGGCCCCGGAGCAGTTGGAAGGGAAAGACGTCGATGCGCGGACCGACCTCTTCGCCCTCGGCGCGGTGCTGTACGAGATGATCACTGGCCGCCGGGCCTTCAGCGCCACGAGCAATGCCAGCCTGATCGCACAAATCCTCGAGCATCAGCCGCCGAAGCCCTCCACGATGCAACCAATCACCCCTGCCGCGCTCGAGCACGTGGTGATGAGCTGCCTGGAGAAAGATCCCGATGCGCGATTCCAATGCGCCGCCGACATCGTGCACGAGCTGCGCTGGATCGGTGCGTCCGGGGCTGAGATCCTTCCAGGCGCGATCACACCTCAACGCCGCGGGGTCTTCGCCCTTGCCGCCCTGGCCGTTGTCGCCGCAGTGGTGGTCGCGGCGATCCTCTCCTACCGCGCGGCCCGCCGCGCCACGGCACCTGCTGTTGCGGCGTTCACGCAGTTGACCTTCGACAGCGGCGAGGAAATGCAACCGGCCCTCGCACCCGATGGAAAGATGTTCGCCTTCGTGAAGCGCGTCGATGGCCAGCGCGACATCTTTCTGCAGCGCGTTGATGGGCGCAGCGCCATCAACTTGACCCAAGACAGTCCCGCCGATAATAGCGAGCCGGCGTTTTCGCCCGACGGCAATCAGATCGCCTTTCGTTCCGAGCGCGACGGCGGTGGAATTTTCGTCATGGGGGCGACTGGCGAATCGGTGCGGCGCCTCACCGAAAAGGGATACAACCCCGCCTGGTCGCCCAACGGGAAGCAGATTGTTTACGCGGGAGAGCAGACCACGGAGCCCCGGACTGTGTATGGCGAGGAGAACCTCTACGTCGTGGACATCGGGACCGGAGCAACTCGGCTTTTCTACAAAGGAGCCGCGATGCAGCCCAGTTGGTCCCCACACGGGCACCGCGTCGCCTTCTGGGCCGCCACCCAGGGAGGACGACGCGATCTCTACACGGTCGACCGCACCGGCCAAAACCTTGTCGCGGTTATGGCCGATGATCCCATCGACTGGAATCCCGTCTGGTCGCCCGATGGCGACTACCTGTACTTCTCCAGCGAGCGTGACGGAACCATGAACGTGTGGCGCATCGCGATCAATGAGAAGAGCGGTCAGCCGGCCGGTCAGCCCGAACCGGTGCGAACTCCCTCACCCAACTCCGGCTGGATCTCCATCGCGAGAAACGGCCGGCAGCTCATTTATCAATCAACCGCCTACCGCGGTGAGCTGCTGCGATTGAACTTCGATCCAGGCACCGAAGCCGTGACCCCCGAGCCGACGCCCGTATTAAGCGGGTCGATGGAGATCCGTACCTCCTCCCAGTCGCCCGACGGCAAGTGGATCGCCTTCACAACCTCGGGTCAGCAGGAGGACGTATTCGTGATGGCGGCGGACGGCACCGGGGTCCGCCAACTCACCAACGATGTCCATCGAGACCGGGGCATCTCCTGGTGGCCGGACGGATCACGCATCACCTTCTACTCGAACCGAGACGGCAGATGGAACATCTGGACGATCCGCCCCGACGGCAGCGGACTGACAG
The DNA here is from genome assembly GCA_035512875.1 of Gemmatimonadaceae bacterium. Taxonomy (GTDB): domain Bacteria; phylum Gemmatimonadota; class Gemmatimonadetes; order Gemmatimonadales; family Gemmatimonadaceae; genus JALZIF01. Next base: position 2,754 of record DATKDD010000332.1, read on the forward strand.
CCGTGACGGCCGGAGGGGAGGGGCCACTCTGGCCGCGGGTATCGCGCGACCAACGGCGCCTCGCCTACGTCTCCAACACCGGCGGCCGCGTCACCGATCTCACCGGAACGTTTCCGCTGAAAGCCGGTGATCTCCTCCCGGGAACTCCCCATGGCCATTTCGCGCCGGTGTCGTGGTCACCAGATGGAAAGCAACTCGCCGGAACATCTTGGGGGGTAACGCTAAGCGGTCTGTACGTGTACTCATTCGCCGATCGACAGTTGCGCCGCCTTCCAGCCGAACCGCGATTTGGATGCGCGTTCGTCGATAACCGGCGCATCATTTTCATCGACCGCAACAATTACCGGATCGGAATCGCAGATGTCGTGACATCCAAGGTCCGATTCGTCGGCGCACTGCCGGCCTCGGCTGCTGCCGATTTCGGTACTCTGTCGTTCTCGATCGACGGCCGGACCATCCTGGTCTACGGCACCGGCGTCGAGAGCGACATCTGGAAGATGTCACTGGCCAGCGATGAGGACGGCTCCTAGTTCGAGTTGTCGTCCCGAGCGACAGTTCCTGAAATTGGTCGAACGTTACGATTTGCGAATGGCTCAGACGGGGAGGGCGGACTGAGTGCGCCCATACTTTCTGCGAGCGTCGCGAGCTGTTAGGCGATTTGTGCCGCGTCGCCTGGCAGACCGTGCGCGAGATGATGGTCGCCGCGGCCGCAGAGGAGATCCGCCCCGGAATGGTGGC
>DATKDD010000333.1:0-7132 GCA_035512875.1 Gemmatimonadaceae bacterium
GCCGGACCGCGTCTGGTGGACGGAATTGCCGAACGGCTCGGACAGCTCGTCGATCGCAGCTGGCGGGATGTACAGGCCGCTCTCCGGATCGGGCTCCATCTCGTGCCGCAGATCGGAGTCGGCCATCCGCTCGTTCTGCACCTTTTTTTGCAGCATCATGATGCCGTACATCAGTCCTTCCGGACGGGGCGGGCAACCCGGCACGTACACGTCGACGGGAATGATCGTGTCGATTCCCTGCACCACCGCGTAGTTGTCGAACATGCCGCCGCTCGACGCGCAGGCACCCATCGAGATGCACCACTTTGGCTGCGGCATCTGCTGCCAGATGCGGCGGATCACCGGCGCCAGCTTGAACGGAACGCGGCCAGCGCAGATGAGCACATCTGCCTGACGAGGGGAAAAGCTCATCCGTTCCATGCCGAACCGGGCGAGATCGTACTTGCTCGCCGCGGTCGCCATGAACTCGATCGCGCAGCACGCGGTGCCGAACGGCATCGGCCACAGCGAGTTCGACCGCGCCCAGTTGACGAGAAAGTCCAACCGCGTCGCGACGAAGCTCTCCTGCGAGGCGGGATCATGTGTCACGACCCGATGTTCGGGTTGCGCGGTCAATCCCATTGCAGCGCTCCCTTCTTCCACACGTAGACGAAACCGACGAAGAGGATCACCATGAATACCAGCATCTCGGCCAACCCGAAGAACGAGATGTTGCCGGCCGGGCATATGCCATCGATGAGCGGCGCCTTGCACGACAGCTGCCTGTAGTACGCGGCCCACGGCAACATGAAGACCGTTTCAATGTCGAAAATGATGAACAGAACCGCGACCATGTAGAACTTCACCGAAAATCGCTCGCGCGCCGATCCGAGCGCCGGTATCCCCGACTCGTATGGTGATTGCTTGGTCGGTGTGGGTCGCGATCTGATCGTGAAATGCGAAACGGCAAGCATCATGATCGCGTTGGCGACCACGAAACCAGTCAACAAAAGGATGGGGAGATAGGCGCGTACGTCCATTTGTCTCCGACTTCGTGAAAAATTTCACGTTTGGCGCTTGGGGTAAATTACCAACGCGCGAAAATGCGTGCAACGGCATGCAGCCGGTAGCGATGCGAGATGGCCACGCATACATTCCCGCCGCGCTGCCATCGCTGCGCGCCCCCCTTCGCCGATCACCCACACCTCCCGCTGCCGCATGTCGATCAAGAGTGACCGCTGGATCCGTCGCATGGCCGTCGAGCACGACATGATCGATCCGTTTGCCGACCGTCAGGTGCGCGACGGCTGCATTTCCTATGGCGTGAGCTCCTATGGTTACGACATGCGCGTGGCAAACGAATTCAAGATCTTCACCAACGTTCTCAATTCCATCGTCGATCCCAAGCACTTCGACGCGAAGTCGTTCGTCGAATTCCAGGGCGACATTTGCATCGTGCCGCCGAACTCCTTCGCTCTTGCCCGGTCCGTCGAGTATTTCCGCATTCCGCGCAACGTCATCACCATTACGGTGGGCAAATCGACCTACGCGCGCTGCGGGATCATCACCAACGTGACGCCGCTCGAGCCGGAGTGGGAGGGCCACGTCACTCTGGAGATCTCAAACACTACCCCGCTTCCCGCGCGCATTTACGCCAACGAGGGGATAGCGCAGGTGCTGTTTTTCGAGAGCGACGAGCCGCCGGAGGTGTCCTACAAGGACAAGGCGGGCAAGTATCAGGCACAGCGCGGGATCACGCTTCCCAAGCTGTAACGGCCCGGGACGCGCGACGCGCGACGAGGGTGCTGTTCTTCGGTGGAGTCAGCCGAATAGCGCGCCTCCGAAGTACAGCAATACCGCGAGGCTGAGGGCGACCAGAACCCAGATTCCCGCGCCGAGGCCGCCGGAGGACTTCAGCGATGGAACGGCTTCCGCATCTTCGGGCTTCTGTGCCTCGGGGGTGGCGGTGTGGCCGGTGACGTAGGAAGTCTTCTCCACTGAGTCGGCTCCCCCCTGATTCACCTCCCTGTTGCCGAAGCCGCTTGGACCTTCGCTGGGCGTCTTCATGTTTCCTCCTTGGACTTGCGGCGAACGGTGCACCAACCGCGCCACAACCCCGCCTTTCGGCTGATCTAATCGGTTACCGGCGATGAGGTGCCGGCGCCTCCCGTGAGTGCCGCCCGCACGTAATCGCGGTTCATGCGGGTAATGGTATCGATGCTGATGTCCTTCGGGCACGCCTCCTGACATTCGCCATGCCAGGTGCAATGCCCGAACTGCTCGATGTCCATCTGTTCGACCATCCGAACTGCACGTCGCGCGCGTTCGGGCTGCCCCTGCGGCAGTAGTCCGAGATGGGTCACCTTTGCCGCGGTGAAAAGCGACGCCGACGCGTTGGGACAGGCCGCGACACAGGCGCCGCAGCCGATGCAAGCGGCGGCATCCATGGCTGCATCGGCATCTCCCTTGGGGATCGGGATGGCATTCGCGTCAGGCGGAGAGCCGGTCGAGACGCTCACGAATCCTCCGGCGGCGATGATGCGATCGAACGCCCCCCGGTCCACCACGAGATCCCGCACCACTGGAAAGGCGGTGGCGCGCCAAGGCTCGATCGTAATGGTCTGCCCGTCCTGAAAGCTGCGCATGTGCAGCTGGCAGGTGGCCGTACCTTCCATCGGACCATGCGCGACTCCGTTGATCATGACCCCGCACGCCCCGCAGATCCCCTCCCGGCAGTCGTGGTCGAAAGCGATCGGCAGCTGCTTCTGCTCGGTGAGCCTCTCGTTCAACACGTCGAGCATCTCGAGGAACGACATGTCCGGACTGACGTCCGGCATCTCGTACCGTTGGAACGCTCCGTTGGCGTTAGGTCCGGCCTGCCGCCATACGACGAGAGTCAGGTGCATGGCGGAGCTTCGACCTCGAGATGAGAGTTGCGAGATGCGAGGAAAACAGAACGGCTACCTGAGGCAGCGTTTCCCGAGGTCGTTCCCGCGTCGCCCGTCGCGCATCGCGCAACCCGCTTCACTTGTAGCTCCGTTGCGCGAGCTTTACGTACTCGAACGACAGCGGCTCCTTGTTCAGGATCGGGTGTTGGTTCTCCCCGGCGAACTCCCATGCCGACACGAAAGTGAAACGTTCGTCATCGCGCAGAGCTTCACCTTCAGGCGTCTGGCTCTCCTCCCGGAAATGTCCGCCGCACGATTCCTCTCTGTGCAGCGCATCGATGCACATCAACTCCCCGAGCTCCAGATAATCGGCGACGCGACCGGCCCGCTCCAACGCCTGATTGAGCTCGGCGTGGCTGCCGGGAACGTTCACGCCACTCCAGAACTCCTCCCGAATGGCGGGAATTCGTGAAATGGCGGTACGCAACCCGGCGGCATTGCGCGCCATCCCGCAGTACTCCCACATTACCTTGCCGAGCTCCCGGTGAAACGAGTCGACGGTTCTCCTGCCGTCGATGCTCAGCAGGCGTTCGGTGCGTTCGCTCACCACACGCTCGGCGTCGGCGAATGCGGAGTGCGTGGTGTCGATCTGCTCCAGCGGAGTGCCCGCCAGGTAGTCCCCGATGGTTATCGGAATGACGAAATACCCATCGGCCAGCCCCTGCATCAGCGCACTGGCGCCTAACCGGTTGGCGCCATGATCGGAGAAGTTCGCCTCCCCGAGCACGTGCAGCCCGGGAATGGTGCTCATCAGGTTGTAGTCCACCCAAAGGCCGCCCATGGTGTAGTGAACGGCGGGATAGATGCGCATCGGCACCTCGTACGGATTTTCATCCGTTATGCGCTGGTACATCTCGAACAGGTTGCCGTATCGCTCGGCGATCTTATCGCGGCCGAGGCGCTTGATCGCGTCGGCAAAGTCCAGATAGACTCCGAGCCGCGATTCGCCGACGCCCCGGCCCTCGTCGCAGACTTCCTTGGCGGCGCGTGAGGCAATGTCGCGCGGCGACAGGTTGCCAAAGCTCGGATACTTGCGCTCCAGAAAATAGTCGCGCTCGGTTTCGGCAATCTGCGACGGCGGGCGCTCTTCGCCACCCTGCTTGGGCACCCACACGCGTCCGTCATTGCGCAGCGATTCGCTCATCAATGTGAGCTTGCTCTGATACTCTCCGCTGACGGGAATGCAGGTTGGATGTATCTGGGTGAAGCACGGATTGGCGAACGCGGCGCCCTTGCGGTGCGCGCGCCAGATTGCCGTTGCGTTGCTTCCCTTGGCGTTCGTCGAAAGGTAAAAGACGTTGCCGTAGCCCCCGGTGGCGAGCACTACCGCGTCGGCGGCGTGCGACGTGACTTCCCCCGTGGTCAAGTCACGAACGACGATGCCCCGGGCACGCCCATCGATCAGAACCAGCTCGAGCATCTCCGTGCGTGGGAACATCCTGACGCCGCCCCTGGCAATCTCCTTCTCCAGCGCTTGATAGGCACCGAGGAGGAGCTGTTGACCCGTCTGACCGCGTGCGTAGAAGGTCCGGGAGACCTGGGCTCCGCCGAAAGAGCGATTGGCGAGGAGCCCGCCATACTCGCGCGCGAACGGCACGCCCTGCGCCACGCACTGGTCAATGATCGCCACGCTGATCTGTGCGAGGCGGTATACGTTCGCCTCACGCGCCCGGAAATCGCCGCCCTTTACCGTATCGTAGAACAGGCGCCAGATGCTGTCGCCGTCGTTCTGGTAGTTCTTGGCCGCGTTTATGCCGCCTTGCGCGGCGATACTGTGCGCGCGACGGGGCGAGTCCTGAAAGCAGAAGCATGATACTCGATATCCAAGCTCGCTCATCGCCGCGGCGGCCGAAGCGCCGGCGAGTCCGGAGCCGACCACGATGATGTGATACCGGCGCTTGTTGGCCGGGTTGACCAGCTTGACCTCGAACCGGTGCCGATCCCACTTCTGCTCGATCGGGCCGGATGGAACATGAGAGCGCAGTTCCACGGATTCAGTGGCGGATGGCGTGGAGAATGGGCGTCACGCTCATTGGACGACTCCCAGCGCTACGGCGCCCACGATGGCAATGAAGGCGAGAGTGACGCCGGCGGCGATGACGAGGGACGCTCTCCGCTTCATCGGATCGTACGTCGGCCGGCTCAACCCTAACGTACGCACCGAGCTCCATACTCCATGATACAGATGAAGCCCCAGCGCGAGCATGGCGACGATGTACAGCAGGGCGACCCACCAGACACTGAAACCGGCTATCACGTTGCCGTACGCATCGGTATGGCTGAACGACGGGTGAGCGGTTCCGACGGTGAAGTGCAACAGGTGATATACGATGAACACGGCCAGCAGCACCCCTCCCCAGCGGATGGTTCGTGAGGCGAGCGTCGAAACCTGGGGATCGCGATTCCTGTACCCGACCGGGCGAGCCCGCCGCTGTTGCCGGGTGAGCTGCACGGCGGCGACGATGTGGAGGATCACCGCGAGCAGAAGCCCCGCGCGCGCGGTCCACAGCAGGTTCATGTTGCTCTTCAGAAACGCGGCATAGGCGTTGAACGCTTCGGGGCCGCGCAAGACGAGGAGGTTGCCCATTGCGTGGCCGATGATGAAGCCGACCAGCAGCACGCCGGTCACCGCCATCACCACCTTTTTGCCGATCGTCGAGCGCCAGAAGCGGGCAAGAGCTCCCATCGAGGCCGCTACAGCTTTATGGCCGCGATCAACTCGCGTACGGCGTCGGCGCTCTTCTCGAGCGCGGTGCGCTCGTCAGGCGTGAGCTCTACCTCGATGATCTGCTCCAGGCCGGCGCGGCCGAGTTTGCAGGGCACCCCAAGGAACAGGTCGCTCATTCCATACTCTCCGGTGAGCCATACGGCGCAGGGGAGCACGCGCTTGCGGTCGAGGGCTATCGCTTCACACATCTGGACGGCCGCGGCGGACGGCGCGTAGTAAGCGCTGCCCGTCTTGAGGAATTTCACGATCTCGGCGCCGCCGTTACGGGTCCGGTCGACAATGGCATCCAGCCTGGCCCGGTCGATGAACTGAGTGACCGGGATACCACTCACGGTCGTGTACGAGATCAGCGGCACCATCGTATCGCCATGCCCGCCGAGGACCATCGCGTGAATGTCCTCGACGGAGATCTCGAGTGCCTCAGCGAGGAAGGAGCGGTAACGGGCGGTGTCGAGCACGCCCGCCATTCCAAGAATGCGCTCGCGTGGAAAGCCGGTAACCCGCATCGCCACGTACGACATCGCATCCAGCGGATTCGACACCATTACGATTATCGCGTCAGGCGAAGTCTGTCGAAGCTGTTCGGAGACCTGCTTGACGATTCCGGCGTTGGTGTTGAGCAGGTCATCGCGCGACATTCCCGGCTTGCGGGCAATACCGGCGGTGATCACGACGATCTCGGACCCTTCCGTCTCGCCATAGCCGTTGGTGCCGATGATCCGGGTATCGAAGCCTTCAATCGGGGCCGACTCCCACTGATCGAGCCCTTTGCCCTGCGGGACCCCTTCGACCACATCCACCATGACGACGGTGCGAGCCAGCGATTTCTCGGCCAAACGTTGTGCGGTGGTCGCCCCGACATTTCCCGCGCCGACCACGGTGATTTTGTTGAGCATTTGTTCTCGATTGAATTTGTGTTCCTGATCGGAAGTTATGGCCGCCGGCCGTGGAATGGTACCATCCGAAAACAGGGAATAGGAAATAGGAAATAGGAATTAGGAAATAGGAATTAGGGAATAGAGAATAGGGCTTGCGATGGAGCGCGCCGCGCGAAGCGCCGAGCCTTGGAAGAAGTGAAGGCGCCCAATTCCTGTTCCCTGGTTCCTATTTCCGGGTCTTCGTGGATTCGTGTGGGTGATTCCGGGCCGTTTCGGTCAGATTCGAGGTAGAGGTGACAGGGTGCAGGTCGGGACCTGGAGATGGGATTCTCCTAGTCGCGAAGTCCGTGGCACCGGACGCGATCTTCTTGTTGAGTCCTTCGACGAAGCCTAGCGAGACCTGTTCTCCGGCCGCCGGTACGCCATGATTCCTTGCAATTGCCGTCCGATCTTCGCTTGAGCCTACGTGCCCGAAGCCGAAGGTCTCGCCCCGCTCTGACATCAAGGTCGAAGGGTGCGACAGATGAGGCGGATTGGGCGGATGAGGCTGATCGGTTTCGTGTGGAAACAGTGATCAGTATTCGTAGAGTGGCTCTCCG
>DATKDD010000334.1:0-3623 GCA_035512875.1 Gemmatimonadaceae bacterium
CCGTGTACTTGCGTGGGAGGATGCGCATGTCAATTTCGAGTCCGCTTTGGACGGGCTGCCAACCGGCTTGCGAGCCCATGTTCCTCCCGGAATGCCGTACTCGGTGTGGCAGCTCGCTCAACACATTCGCCTTACGCAGCGTGACATCCTCGAATTCTGCGTCGACCCGGAGTATCGAGAGCGGCAGTGGCCGGAAGACTACTGGCCGGATCCGGCTACCCCACCCGCCGAATCTGAGTGGCACGCCTGCGCTGCCGCCGTGCGCAGCGATCGCGACGCCCTCGCCCGCCTCGTGCGCGATACTACTCGCAGCCTCCTGGCTCCAATCCCGCACGGAGACGGCCAAACGCTGCTTCGTGAAGTGCTGCTTGTAGTCGATCATTCCGCCTATCACATCGGGCAGATCGTCGCGGTGCGGAGGGCGTTGGGGGAGTGGAAGAAGAAGTAGGGAGAATTGCGAAGTGCGAATCGCGAAGGTCGGGGATTCCTGCAGCAGACCTGAATTCCGGCTTTCCCGGGAATGACGGCCGGGTACGCGGTGCGGAGTAGGTGCGACCTTACCGCTCTCGGGCGTGTCGTGTTTCGTACTCCTCCTTTCCGATCAGATCTCTGCCGACTCGCACCACCTCCTCGATCAGCGCCCGCACATCCTCCTCACCGGTGCGGAAGTTCACGATGCACGCGCGCAGCAGGAAGTCGCCGTTGATCACCGCGTTGGTGAGAAACGCCCGTCCTTCCGCCTGCAGCCGCTCCATGATCGACTTGTTGAGGGCGTTCAACTCATCCTGACTGGTCATCCCCGACAATCCATATCCCTTCCCCACATAGCGAAAGGTACATATCGATAATCCCACCGACGTCGCTTCCAGCTCCTCCTGCGCTTCGGCCATTTCGTACATCCGCTTGGCCAGGCGAATGTCCTCGGCGATCATCTGTTCGTAGCCGGAACGCCCGACCTGCCGTAACCCGAGCCATATCTTGAGCGCGCGAAAGCCGCGCGTGTTCTGCGGACTCCACTCGTGGTAATACAGCGGTGGGTCGGGATCCTCGATGGCGTCGGGGTAGTACGGCGGGTGATAGCTGAATGCGTCGCGCAGCAACTGCGGATCGCGGACGAGGATGCACCCGGCCTCGATAGGCGCATACAGCCACTTGTGCGGATCGACGGCCACCGAGTCGGCTCGACTCAGAGCGGTCAGGTCGTGCGGCGCGTCAGGAAGCATTGCCGCGGGTGCGCCGTAAGCGCCGTCGACGTGGAACCAGATATCGTGCTCGCGGGCGATCGATGCCAGCTCGCCGAGCGGATCGATCGCTCCGGTGCTCACCGACCCGGCGGTGCCCACGATGACCATCGGCCGATCGCCAGCGGCCAGGTCGCGGGCGATCGCCTCACGGAGTGCGTCCGGCCGAATACGCTCCTCATCATCGATGGCGATCCAGCGGATCGCATCCGTCCCTATCCCCGACAGATCCGCCGACTTCTGGATCCAGGTGTGCGTTGCCGCCGAGGCGTAAATGCGCAGCGGCGGGAGGTCACGAATCCCCCGCGCCCGTACGTCCCCGCCTAACATATGAGCTCGCGCTGCCCAGACGCCGGCGATGTTCGCCATGTTCCCGCCACTCACCAGCACTCCGGAGCTTCCCTTCGGCATGCCCACCAGCTCGGCGATCCAACGCACCGTCTGCGCCTCGATCTCCGTTGCCATCGGCGAGAGCGAATAGCCGCCCACGTTCTGGTTGATCGTCGCCGCGATCAGTTCCGCCAGTGCTCCGATCGGCGCCGCCGAGGATGTGATGAAGCCGAAGAATCGAGGATGTCCGTTGTACAAGGAATGGCCGCGCAATAGCTCGACGGTTTCGTCGAGTAGCGCGCCAGGTTCGATCCCTTCGCGCGGAACGCTGCCGCGCCCGAGCGCCTCACGGACGTCGGTCAGCCCGGCGCCCTGTCTAACGGGCCCGGTGGGCATCTGCTCGAGCAACTCGGCCATCTGGTCGACGAGGTCGTGCCCGAGTGCGCGAAATCGCTCGGGCGGGAGGTCAAGAGGCGAGGAACGCATAACGATTGGGAAACGGTGAAGTGGCTGTATGCCGGCTGATCGGATGTTCGTCGGGCTGGAGCGAGGCCGCCCGTCGGCCTGAATGTGGCAACTTTGCTCCGGGGGCGCGACACCGCTCGAGCTCTCGGTGGCCCACGCATGGGCTGCTCATTGACCGTGGAGCGGATGGGCGGAAGCCCTACGAGGTACTACGCAGGAGGGGTTCAGAAGCGGACAGGGACGCCCCACGGGGTTGCTGGGAACATGGACAACGTTGAGGGGCCAGTGCAACCGCCACGGACCTCGGATGAAAAGAAGGGGACGCCCTGTCCGGGCGCCCCCTTCCGCAGTGCTCTCTCGACGACCGTCCGCGCCCTATCTCGCCGCAACCTCCTCCTCCATTGCGGCTGCTTCCTCCGCTTCCTCCATTACCGACTTCGGCGTGTTTACCGGTCGCAAAGCCGGCATCAGCGCGATGTCGAATACCTCGTCGAGCGTCTCCACGCAGTGGAACTCCATCGCTCCGCGCGCGTCCTCGGGGATGTCCTCGAGGTCCCCTTCGTTGTCCTTCGGCAGCACGATCACCTTCATGCCGGCCCGCAAAGCACCTAACACCTTTTCCTTGAGCCCTCCAATCGGCAGCACTCGGCCTCGCAGGGTGATTTCGCCGGTCATCGCCACATCCTTGCGCACTGCACGGCCGCTCATCGCGCTCACCAGCGCCGTTGCCATGGTCACGCCGGCCGACGGACCATCTTTCGGGATAGCTCCCGCCGGCACGTGCACGTGCACCTCGATCGAGCCGAGCCGGTCCTCGGGAATGTCGAGCGTGGAGGCGTGGGTCGCCGCGTACGTCAGCGCCGCCCGCGCCGATTCCTTCATCACGTCGCCTAACTGTCCGGTGAGAATGAGCGATACGTTGCCCCATCCGCTCACCTGGGTGGTCGCAACCTCGTTGGGTTCGGGTCGAGCGACGTACAACCGGCGGATCGCCGACTCGACGAACATGATGTCGCCGCCGGCCGGCGTGTAATACATGCCGGTCGCAACGCCGACCGTGTTCTCCTCCGCCGCGCGCTCGGGCCGCACCTTGGGCCGCTTGAGCAGCTCGCGCACCAGCTCGGCGGTGACGATGCCGTCGGGGGGCGCGCCATCCTCGCTGGCGGCGATTCGCCGCGCGACCTTGCGCGTCACCGCGCCGATCTGCCGTTCGAGCTGCCTTACGCCGCTCTCCCGGGTGTAGTTCGACACGACGGCCATCACCGCGTCGTCGGTGAAAGTCACCGCGCGCGACCCCAATCCCGAGTCCTCGAGCTGGCGCGGAATCAGATAGCGCTTTGCGATCTCGGCCTTCTCCTGCTCGGTGTAGCCGCTGAACTCCACGACCTCCATGCGGTCGAGCAGCGGCCCCGGAATATTCTGGAGAAAGTTGCCGGTGGCGATGAACAGCACTTCGCTGAGATCAAACGGAATGTTCAGATAGTGGTCCGTGAAAGTGTCGTTCTGAGCCGGATCGAGCACCTCGAGCAGCGCGCTCGCCGGATCCCCCTGGAACGAGACGCCCAGCTTGTCCACCTCATCGAGGAG
>DATKDD010000335.1:0-3386 GCA_035512875.1 Gemmatimonadaceae bacterium
ACGAGGGCGGTGAATTGACTGGCGCATTCACCGCCCTCGATCTGTTTGTGCTGGTGGCGTATCTCGCCGGCACGACCTGGCTCGGCATCTGGCTCGGCCGCGGCCAGAAGGACGCGAAGGATTACTTCATCGCCGGCCAGCAGATCCCGTGGTGGGCGATCCTCTTCTCGGTCGTCGCCACCGAGACCAGCGCGCTGACGTTCATCAGCATCCCCGGCGTGGCGTATCTCGGGAACTTTGGGTTCCTGCAGGTCGCAGCCGGATACCTGGTCGGCCGCATCATCGTCGCCTACACTCTGCTCCCCCGGTACTACCAGGGCGAGCTGGTCACCGCATACACGCTGCTCGAGCGGCGGTTCGGCCTGCACACGCGGCGGTTCGCGTCGGTGACCTTCATGGTCACGCGCGGCTTCGGCGACTCGGTCCGCATCTTCGCCACGGCGATACCGATCGCGATCATCATCGGCCCGGCGCTACCGGCTGGTTGGACCCGGCCCGTCTCCATCCTCGTGCTCGGCGTGCTGACGCTCATCTACACGTATCACGGCGGGATGCGCGCCGTAGTCTGGACGGACGTCGTGCAGACGGTGGTGTACCTCCTCGGCGGCATCGGCGCGGTGTACCTCATCGGGCAGGGCGTGGACGGCGGCTGGAGCGCGGTCTTCTCGCAGGCAGGCGACGCCGGAAAGCTGCGCGGGATTGACCTGTACACGGGCTTCGACCGGCCCCACACGCTCTTTGCCGGCCTGATAGGCGGCGCGTTTCTGTCCATGGCATCGCACGGCGCCGATCAGCTGATCGTGCAGCGCCTGCTGGCATCCACGACGCTGCGCGACGCGCGCAAAGCGCTCATCGGAAGCGGCATCGCCGTGTTCTTTCAGTTCTCCCTCTTCCTGACCATCGGGATCGGGCTGTGGGCGTTCTTCGGAACGCGCGAATTCGCCGCGCCCGACGCGATCTTCCCGACCTTCATCGTCGAGAACATGCCGCCGGGAATGACCGGACTGGTGATCGCGGCGATTCTCGCGGCCGCCATGAGCAGCCTGTCCGGCTCGATCAACTCGCTCGGCGCCGCCACGACGCACGATCTCTACCTGCCCCTCACGAAGCGGCGCGCCGACGACCCCGGGACGCTCCGAATGGGCAAGCTGTTCTCGCTGGCCTGGGGTCTCGCGCTGCTCACGGGATCGCTGCTGTATCGCGAGCAGGGCACGCCGGTCGTCATAGTCGCGCTCTCGATCGCCTCGTTCACCTACGGCGCGCTGCTCGGGGGATTCTTCCTCGGCTTACTCTGGCGCCGCGCGATTCAGCGTGACGCCATTCTCGGTATGGCCACCGGCATATTCGTGATGACCTTCGTCGTCTTCTCCAGGCAGCTCGGTCCCCTGCTCCCGGGGATCGGCGGAACGCTCGCGTCCTTCGCCACGATAGCGTGGCCCTGGTATGTGCTGATAGGAACCAGCGTGACGATGGCCACCGGCATCGTGTCGTCGCTCACTCACGCGGCTCCCGCGGCTCCCGCGGCGCGCGCGGAATGAGCGGGCTGATCGCGGGAGTGGACGGCGGCGGGACGAAGACGCACGTCATCGTCGCGCGCGCCGACGACGGCTCCGTCGTGGCCGAGGCCGAGGGTCCTGGATCGGCCGTCGCTCCGGGACACGCGCCGGAGTCCGCGCGCGTCATCGCCGGCACCGTGGCCGCGGCCATCGAGAAGATCGGAGAGGGCGACAGAGCGCTGTCACTGCTGCTCGTAGGCGTGGCCGGCGTCGGCCGGAAAAATGAGCGCGAGAACCTCGCGGCCGCGTTGGAGGACCTGGACGTCGCCGACGAAGTGATCGTCGAGACGGACGCGGAGATAGCGCTCGAGGATGCGTTCAACGGCGGCGCGGGGATCATCCTGATCGCCGGCACCGGCTCGATCGCCCACGGTCGCGGCCCGACAGGCGTACGCGCGCGCTGCGGCGGCTGGGGCCCGAAGCTCGGCGACGAAGGGAGCGGCGCGTGGATCGGCAGGCGCGCGCTCGGCATCGTCGCCGCCGCGCACGACGGGCGTGAGCCGCCCACCGGGCTGACCGGCGCGATCCTCACCGCCGCTCAGCTGAACGAGCCCGAGGAGCTGATTCCCTGGGCCGCCGCAGCCGACCCGAAGACGCTCGCGGCACTCGCTCCGATCGTCTTCTCGACGGCAGCCACCGATCCTCGCGCGAAATCGCTCGTCGATCTCGCCGCCGAGGAGCTGGTGCTCCACATCCGCGCGCTGTCTCAGCGGCTGTTCGGCGACGAGCGCGCCGACATCGAGCTGGCGTTCGCTGGCGGGCTGATGAAGAAGGCGTCGCCACTGCGGAAGCGGGTGGAGCACCGCCTTAAGTCAGCTGTGCCCGGGGCTCACGTCCACCCGGATGCGATCGTCGGCGCGCGCGGGGCTATCAAGCTGGCGCTACGGGGATCGGCTATCCGCAGTTAGCTCGCGAACAGCGATGCAGCGGCATTGCGGTTGGGTGCCGTTCGCAGGACCGTCTTAGCGAGCGTCGTGTGCGAGCGTAGGTCCAGCGAACGGCACCTAACGCAATGCCGCGGGACTCGAGCTACGCGGCCGGCTTCGGCCAGTCCGGACTCTCATCCAGCTTGACTTCCCGCTCCATCCCCCCCTCAACCGCCGGAACGTCCGCCGCGGACCAGACGCCTTCCGATCTTGCGATGACACACGTCGCGCTCAGGTCCCCGATGATGTTCACCGTGGTCCGCGACATGTCGAGGATCCGGTCGATCCCGAGCACCAGCGCGATCCCCTCGCCCGGCACGCCGAACATCGCCAGGATTCCGACGAGCAGCGGGATCGAGCCGCCGGGCACGCCCGCCGCGCCTACGGCGGTGATCACCGACATGGCCATCACCACCGCCATCTGCGGGATCGTGAAGGACATGCCGAACACCTCGGCCAGGAAGATCACCGTGATCCCCTCGAACAGCGACGTGCCGTTCATGCACATCGTGTTGCCGAGCGGGAGCACGAAGCCCGCGACGTGGCGCGGGACGCCCAGGTTTTGCTCTGCTACGGCGAGGTTCGTGGGCAGCGTCGCCGCGCTCGAGCTCGTGGAGAACGCCGTCACGATGGACGACCGGATCCTGGAGAAGAACAGCAGCGGCGACAGCCCCGCGCCGAACTTCACGAACAGCGAGAGGGTCACGACCGTGTGCAGGATCAGCGCGCCGATCACGACCAGCACGTAGTTCCCCAGCGGAACGAGCAGCGCGAAGCCGAAGCGGGACGTGACGCCGAAGATCAGACCGGCGACGCCGTACGGCGCCAGTCGCATCGCTATCTCCACGATCTTGATCACGATGTCCTGGATCGCCTGGAGCCATGTCATCATCGGCTTGGCGCT
>DATKDD010000336.1:0-4472 GCA_035512875.1 Gemmatimonadaceae bacterium
ATCGAACGGCTGCCGGTGTCGCGATGGGCAGGCGCGACGCGACTCCAGCTCAAGCACGAGGGGATGAACCCTACCGGCTCGTTCAAGGACCGGGGAATGACGGTCGCCGTGACGCACGCGCTACGATGCGGCACGCATGCGGTCGCGTGCGCCTCTACCGGCAACACATCGAGCTCGCTTGCGGCGTACGCTGCCATTGCCGGGTTGCGCGCGCTGGTCCTCGTTCCCGACGGAAGTGTCGCGGAAGGCAAGCTCGCGCAGACGCTGGCGTATGGAGCACGCACGCTGCTGGTTCGCGGCACGTTTGACGACTGCCTGCGACTGGTCCGCGAGGCGGCGGAGCGGCTCGACGTCTATCTGGCGAACTCGGTGAATCCGTGGCGGGTGGAGGGGCAGAAAACAATCGTGCTCGAGCTGCTGGACCAGCTCGATTGGCAGTCTCCGGACTGGATCGTGCTCCCCGCCGGCAACCTCGGCAACGCGGCGGCGTTCGGCAAGGCGCTGCGCGAGGCGCGCGAGGCCGGACTCATTTCGCGAGTGCCTCGACTCGCACTGGTGCAGGCAGAGGGGGCGGCGCCGTTCGCGCGCAGCGCTGCCACTGGGTTCGCTGAGCGCGTGCGGATCGCCGAACCGCGCACGGTCGCCTCCGCGATCCGCATCGGCGATCCGGCGTCGTACCAGCGCGCTGTGCGCGCCATGCGAGAAACGAACGGCGTCGTCCTTACGGCCACCGATGCCGAAATCCTCGAAGCGAAAGCCGTGATCGATGCGAGCGGCACCGGCTGTGAGCCGGCCAGCGCCGCGAGCGTGGCCGGCGTACGGCGTCTCGTGGGCCATGGCACGATCGCCCCCGATGCGCACGTGGTTGCGTTGTTGACCGGCCACCTGCTCAAGGATCCGTCAGCGGCGCTGGACGCCGCGCGCTCGTCAGGCACGGGCCCGGGTCGAGGAATCCGCATCGACCCCGATCTCTCGGAAGTAGAGCGGGTTTTGAACGACCCGTGAGCGGGTCTACTTCCGACGAATCGCTCTAACGAATTCCGGCGCCAGTAATCGCGTTGAAGAGGAACTTGAACGTCCCGTGCGGCTGCGCCCTCTGCAGTATGTGCGGTCCGAACAGAAACACCCTCCCCTCGCCGAGCGGCGCTTCAACGGCGGCTACGCCCCCCTCGAGATATGCCTGCCCCCACGCCCACCCGCTGCGCAGCGGAGTCTCGGAGTCGTACCACGCGATCGCCCGCACTCCTTGCGCCGCTGCAGCCGCGCCCAGGCGGAATACGGGGCTGTCGTCGAAGAACACGTCCGCCCGCTCCGGCATTCCGAAAGCGAGGGGGTGCGTGTTGTCCACCCTGACCGAGAGAACCGATCCGGGCACGTAGAACTTCGTGCGGGGGAGTGGAGCCCCATTCTCCACGAGATGGTTTTCGACAGGAAGCCGCAGGTGCGCGGCGAGATTGGCGGCGGAACTGCCTATCGCCACCACGGTGCCGCCGTTCGAGATGAATTCGCGCAGCCGCGGGATCGTCTGTTCAGCGGTCACACGCCCGAAGTGGCCGCGATATTCCTCGGGGAGACCGGCCGGCTCGATGATCACGCCGTCTCGACGACGGCCGGCTTCGCTCCCGGTCTCACCCGGGATCGCGCCCTCGACGAAAACGAGCACATCGTACTTCGCACTCAGGTTGCCGGCATCCAGCTCCGGCGCAAAAACGCGGCTGAAAGGAAACTCGAACTGCTCGAGTATCCATCGGGCCCACCCTGCGGGCATGGAGCCTCCGTAGGCGTCCCAGAGCCCCACGCGCACCGGGCGCACAGCGCGCGCGCTGGCCGGCGCCGCCACGCGGGTGCCCTGGAAGTCGATACCTAACCACGTGAGCGAATCCAGCAGCGCCGCGGTGTTGCGGCCCGCCTGCACATGGAACGCGCCCGCGCCCACGCGACGACCACCGATCGTCGTGCTGCCACTCAGGCGTGACACTCGAACTCCGGCCTGGAGGAGGCGGTTCAGCGCGGTGAAGGCGTCGTTCGTCTCCGGACTGGTAACGAAACCCCGCGCTCCGTCCGCCGCGGTCACCGAGCCGCGTGGTGGAGCGATGTTCCAATCGGTGATCGGCACGAACGGCCCCGAGAAGGCCTCGAGGATGCGGTCGAACCGGATCCCCATCTGGAAAGCCCAGGTCCAGCCCGCGTTGTCGTAAGGCGGAGTAGGCAGGGCGCCGGGATACGCGAAGACATCGGGGTGCGACTGTGGTTCGAACATGTCGATCACGTGCGGGCGAAACGCCTGCGCCGCCGGCACGACGAACGATCCCGCTGGATAGCGCTTGCCATCGACGGCAAACCCCGCGGTTGCGAGTAGTACCGTTATCCCGGTCTCTCGCAACGCGTTCACGAACTTCACCGCGGTCGGGAAGTCAGGCTGGTCGGACGGGATTATGTATCCGCGCGGATCGCGGAACTCGGGCGCGTGCTGTGCCGTCCACACCACCGAATCGTCGCCCTTCACGCGCATCGCCACCTCGGCATCGCGTCGCGGATTCGCGGTCCAGCTGTCGCGGCTGCCACGCTCGATCGAGTTCTTTCCCATCCTGTAGATGTTGAAGAGCAGGCTCTCGCGCAGACGGGAGGCGTGATCGATCACTGCCCGATTGAGGGAGATCGAATACTCCACCGACTGCCGGAAATGCCACGCCTGCGGAGGGACAGGCATCGCCAGGTCTCCGACGGGTATCTGCCGCTCCTTGACCAGCGGAATCCGCATCGGCGTCGGGCTTCCGACCATCTCCGTGAGAACCGCGATCGTGTTGTGGAAGGTGGCAGTATTACGGATGCCGCCGTTCCACCAGCCGTCATAACGAGCGCCTGAGCGCATCGTCGCTCCGGGCTTCCCCTCGATCGCCAGCCTCATGTGCATCGCCGTGCCGAGTGCCTGGATGCCTAGCAGCATGGCAGGGTCGAGGTTGTAGTTGTACGGGTCCCGGAAGGGCGGGGAGTAGACGACCGTTCCGGCGGGACCGCTCTGGTGGTGGTTATAGAGAAGCTGCGGGAACCATTCGTGATAGAGCACGCGGTTGATGTTCTCCGTCTCGCGTTGCGTCGAGGTGAAGAACTCCCGGTTGTTGTCGTGACCGATGTACTTCTGGTAGAGCCGCGGGAGCCCGGCGAGGGTGCGCTTCGTGGGTTCATGCTCACGCATGTACCAGTCGGCGACCAGGTCGTTGCCATCGGGATTCGCATGCACGAATAGCACGATCACGTCATCGAGAAAGCGGAGCGTCTCCTCATCGGTGCGGCTCACCATCTGGTAGACCATCTCGCCGAGCTGTTGAGCGCCGAGCGTCTCGGTAGCGTGAAGCCCGCCGTCGATCCATACGACTGCCTTCCCCTCCCTGGCCAGCGCGCGGGCCTCGTCGTCGGTGAGCCCCTCCGCCTTGGCGAGCCGCATCGCGATCGTACGATAGTGCTCGAGCCGTTGATGGTTCGCGGGCGCTGTGACGATCGCCATCAGCTGGTCGCGTCCCTCGGTGGTCTTCCCCATCACGTGCAGCTTCAGGCGCGGCGACTCGCGTTCGAGGG
Source organism: Gemmatimonadaceae bacterium (assembly GCA_035512875.1). Lineage (GTDB taxonomy): Bacteria > Gemmatimonadota > Gemmatimonadetes > Gemmatimonadales > Gemmatimonadaceae > JALZIF01. The sequence goes on from DATKDD010000336.1 coordinate 3,577, forward strand.
TGCGCCAGTAGTCGCTGATCTGTCGGTACGTGGCGAGAAAGTAGTCGTCACCGAAGTTCGCGCCGAAGGCATCGCGCGGCGTGGTGATGCGCGCGCCGTGCGGGTCCTGCGCGCTGACCGCCGGAGAGGCGAGGGTGGCGAGGACAATGCCGAGCAGGGCGCGGCGGCGGAAGGCGGACGTCGTGGGAGTGGACATGTTGAGTCGCCGGCAGGTATTCGGTGGAGAGGCGCCGCTTCGGAGCACTGTAACGCGCACGAACGCTGCTAGCGCTACGCCGCTCCGCGCAAGATCGTTCAGGGTGCGCGATGGGACCCAACACCGCCCCCGAACGCGTCCGCCCGCGCTCCCGGACGATCGCGCAACCTGGGCGTTAGGTGGTCTGGACGCGTTCCCGCATCGGGGCCGGGTGAGGGACCGCAGGATCGAGTCATTCCGCCGAACTCCGCCGCGCGCCACATTCATGCTCCCTGCTTCGGAGTCCTGACGATGCGCGCATGTTTCGTAGTGGCCATCCTCGCGCTGGCCGTCCCATCGGCCTCAGCCGTTGCGCAGTCGGTGCAGTACCGGTCTCCCGCCGGAATCGAATACAGATCCGCGATCGACACCGGAGCAGTCGCGACGGCAGAGTCCGCGCTGGCGGCCAGTCCGCGCGATGTGGAGGCGATCATCGCCCTTGGCCTCGCACAATCGGGCATAATGCAGTATCGCGAGGCGATCGCGACGTTTACCCGCGGCATTGAGCTCGCCCCGGATAATGCCGTGCTCCATCGCTGGCGCGGCCACCGCTACCTCTCGGTGCGCGAGATGGACCGCGCACGCGCCGACCTCGAGCGCGGACTGTCGATCGACTCCACGTGTTACGGCTGCCTCTATCACCTGGGCATCGTTCGTTATG
>DATKDD010000337.1:0-2483 GCA_035512875.1 Gemmatimonadaceae bacterium
GGCGTGTTTCCAGCCACGAACGGCGGCTCGCCGGCAAGCATTTGATAGGCAACGACGCCGAGCGCATACAGATCGCTCCGCCCATCAATGACCTTGTCGCCCACCGCCTGTTCCGGACTCATGTAGGTGGGAGTCCCGATAGCCATCCCGGTGGCCGTGAGCCGGGAGTCGCCACTCTCCTGCATTGCCCGCGCAATGCCGAAGTCGGTGACCATCGCCCGCCCCGTTTCGCCGTCGAGGAGAATGTTGTCGGGCTTGATGTCGCGATGCACCACGCCGCGCCCGTGGGCGTAGGCAAGCGCATCGGTCACCTCGCGCATGACCCGCCTCGTCTGGTCGACCCCCAGACGCCCCCGCTCGTTCAGCTCGCGGGCGAGCGTGGATCCATCGATGCACGCCATCACGAAGTAGACGAGTCCTTCGCTCTCATCGACGCTGTAGATCGGTACGATGTTCGGATGATTCAGCTGTGCCGCCGTCTCCGCCTCGCGCAGGAATCGCGTCTTGATCTCCGAGCGGTACGAGAATTCCGGCGGGAGAACCTTGACGGCGACAATTCGCTTGAGCCGTTTGTCCTTGGCGCGATAGACGATCCCCATTCCGCCACGCCCGATCTCGCGATCCAGGTCATAGCTCGCGCTCAGGGCGCGCTCTACGAGCGGCTGCAGTTCCTTGTCGGGAGGATGGGCGGGAGATTCAGGCACGCGTGTTCCTTGCAGGAACGGGGTGGAAGTTCACAAGTGTATATCCCCAGCGCCCATATGAAAAGGATGAGTGCCGGGGTGGCAGGAGCCATACGTCAGGAAGGCGTAAGCAGTTACGAGACTCCGCCGGAGTGGCGGTATGAAAGTAGGCCGGAAACACGGGGCACAGGGTTTCCTGTTCTTCTGGCACGCCTTGGTTGGCCCGGACCGTGCTTTGGTCTCCTTGAACCCTAGATCCTTCAAATGGCTACCCGACAAACACTTCCCGTTCTACCGCTGCGCGGCACAGTGATCTTCCCCGGGCACACCGCGCCAATCGCGGCCGGACGTCCAGGGACGTTGCGTGCGATCGAGGCCGCGCTGCGCGGTGATCGCACGGTGTTCGCCGTGGCTCAGCGCGACAATGCGGACGAGCCGACACCTGAGATTCTCTATTCGATGGGCGTCGTCGCAAAGATTCAGCAGGTGCAACGCGGACTCGGCGGCATTCAACTTCTGCTTGCCGGCGACGAGCGCGCCACCGCGCTGCAATACACCATGACGGACAACTATCTCTCGGCGGTGATCGTACCTGTCGAGGAGATGGGGCCGGTACAGGAAAACGACGCCGCATTCGAGGCGCTTCACCGCGAGCTGCGCGAGCGCGCGGCTGAGCTAGGCGAGCGGCGCGGTCTTCCCGAGGAGGTCGTTGCCCAGGTACTCGATGCCGTGAGCGAGCCGGGGCGGTTCGCCGATCTCGTGGCCGGCTACATCGAGTTGACCGTGCCGGTGAAGCAGGGGCTTCTCGAGACCCTCAGCGTCGAAGAGCGGCTGCGGCGCGTGCTCGTGCACGTGCAGCGCCAGGTCGGTATGCTCGAGGCGCAGGAGGAGATCAAGAGCCAGGTGCAGGAAGAGCTTGGCCAGCGTCAGCGCGAGATGTACCTTCGCGAACAGCTGAAGGCGATCCAGAAGGAGTTAGGCGATGATGATCAATCGCGCGAGATCGAGGATCTTCGTGAGAAGCTGATCAAGCTCGAGCTCCCCAAGGTGGCGCGTCAGGAGGTGGAGCGCGAGCTCGGCCGGCTGGAGCGCGCCGGCCGCGAATCGATGGAAGCGCAGGTGATCCGCACCTACCTGGAATGGATCGCCGAGCTGCCGTGGAGCACGCGCAGTGACGACGACCTGGACCTCAACCATGCGAAGACGGTACTGGATGAGGACCATTACGGCCTGCCTGACGTGAAGGACCGGATTCTCGAATTCCTGGCCGTTCGCCAGTTGCGGGCCAAGGAGCTGTCGCGCGAAGTGGAGACGACCGGACAGGTGCGCGCGGCGAAGCTGAAGATCGACGCCGATGATGCGAATCCTGCGCTCAAGCCCGACGACGGCGAGGACCGGCAGATCACCGACAGCAAGGAGGCGAAGGCCCGCGCGATGGCGAAGGGGCCGATCCTGCTGTTCATCGGTCCTCCCGGCGTGGGCAAGACATCGGTCGCCAAGTCGATAGCGCGGTCGCTCGGACGCGAGTACGTACGAGTTGCGTTAGGCGGAGCGCGCGACGAGGCTGACATTCGCGGGCACCGTCGCACGTACGTGGGCGCCATGCCGGGACGCATCATTCAGGGCATGAAGCAGGCTGGGACCAAGAATCCCGTGTTCCTCCTCGATGAGGTGGACAAGCTGGGCGTCTCGTTCCAGGGGGATCCGGCGAGCGCGCTGCTCGAGGTGCTCGATCCGGCTCAGAACGACACTTTCACGGACCACTATCTGAACATTCCGTTTGATCTCAGCGAAGTGCTG
>DATKDD010000338.1:0-4311 GCA_035512875.1 Gemmatimonadaceae bacterium
CATGCTGTCCGACCAGGTCACCGGCCTCTACCTGGTGTCGACCCGCGGCGGCGGGGACCGCGTGCGCGTGAGTAATCTTCGCGAGGCGATCGGCGGACTACGCAACGCGCTCGAGATCGCGGAGCGGAAGGTCTACGAGGAGTATGGGGAGAAAAAGGAAGAGCAGGAGAAAGACCTGGAATGAACCGGCCTGTTCGTGGCGGCGGCATTGGCGCCTCCGCCTGAGGAATCACGGGCTCACTGGCCGGTTATCCAACCTCCAGTTCCGAATCAGAGTGACGCACTGGGGTGCCCGAACCCCGATTCCCTCGCGCGGATCATTCTGCTACCTTGCACGCCGGTTTCGCATTAGCCCTCCGGGTGCACGTTTGCACCCGCGCTCCGCACCCTGGTTAAGGATTCGGGATGCCGCTACACCCTTCGCGGCGCAGATCTGCACTTGCTGCGCTGACAGCCGCGGCGAGCGTGTTTCTTGCCGCGTGCTCTTCAGAAGTTCCGAACTCGACCCTGACGCCGAACACGGATCTCGGGCGCGACATAGATGCGTTATGGGACATACTTCTCGCCGGCGGAGTCGTCGTTTTCGCGCTGGTCACGCTCGGCTTGCTGTACGTGATCGTTCGCTACCGGCACCGCCCCGGCGAGCCGGAGCCGAAGCAGACCCACGGCAACACTGCGCTCGAGATCACCTGGACGTTGATTCCGGCGCTCGTCCTGGCATTCATTGCCGTGCCGACCGTACGGACGATCTTCAAGACCCAGCAGAACGCGCCCGCCGATGCCTTGCAGATCGAAGTCATAGGCCATCAGTGGTGGTGGGAGTTCCGTTATCCGGAGACCGGCGTCATCACGGCGAACGAGCTGTTCCTGCCGACGAACCGGACGGTGAGCTTCGCTCTGCGCACGGCTGACGTTCTCCACTCTTTCTGGATTCCACAGCTTGCGGGCAAGCGCGACCTCATCTCCAACCGCACGAACTACATCGTATTCACCACGGATTCCACGCCGACGATGGCGTGGAACGGCTTTTGTGCCGAGTACTGCGGCTCGTCGCACGCGAACATGCGGTTCCGCGTATACACGGTGCCGCCTGACGAGTTCGATGAATGGCTGGCGCACCAGGCGCGCGGTCCGGTAACGGCCGGCGCGGCTGCCGCCGTACCTTCGGACACCGGTGCAACCGCAGCACCGGCCGGGCAGGCGGGCGCACCGGCGCTTCCACGCGCGTTCCAGTCGATCGCCGAGCTTTCTCAGCTGCCGCACATCCGGCCGAGCACGCCGTTGCCGGAGATGGCGTTCACGGCGACGGAAGGCGACGCGGCCCGCGGCGCCGCGCTGTACCGCGCCAGCCCGTGCATTGCCTGCCACACCGTGCAAGGTGTTTCACCGGGCATCATTGGCCCTGACCTGACGCACGTCGGCAGCCGCACCACGATCGCCGCCGGGCTCTATCCAAACGATTTCGAGCACCTGACGCGCTGGCTCAAGGATGCTCCATCGCTCAAAGCCATGAACTATCCGCAAGGCAATGGGATGCCCCCGATGGCGCCGGGACTACCTAACACCATGGCGGGCTACGACGATCAACAGATCGCCGATCTTGCGGCGTATCTGCTGTCCCTGAAGTAACGGAGAACCCTGAATGGCAACGACTGTCGCCGCGCCGCCCTACCCTGGCTCCTATTCGAAACAGGAGAGCGGCCTCTGGAGCTGGCTGACAACCGTCGATCACAAGCGAATCGGTCAGCTCTACCTGTACACGGCGCTCGTCTGGTTTTTCATCGGCGGTCTGGAGGCCGGTCTGATCCGCTGGCAGCTGCGGTCACCCAACGCCGGCTTCATCTCGGCCGATCTGTACAACCAGCTGTTCACGATGCACGGCACGACGATGATCTTTCTGGGGGTCATGCCGTTGTCGGCCGCATTCTTCAATTTCCTGATCCCGCTGCAGATAGGCGCTCGCGACGTGGCATTCCCGCGGCTGAACGCGTTCAGCTACTGGGTTTTCCTCGCCGGCGGCCTGCTCATGAACTTTTCATGGCTGGTCGGCGCGGCGCCTGACGGCGGCTGGTTTGGTTATGCACCGCTCACCACGCGCGCCTACTCGCCGGGGCCGAACATCGACTACTGGGTGCTCGGCTTGCAGATCCTGGGCATTTCATCGCTGGCCGCTGCGTTCAACTTCGTCACGACGATCATCAACATGCGCGCGCCTGGCATGCACTTCATGCGCATGCCGATCTTCACCTGGGCGTCGTTCGTCACGCAGTTCCTGCTGATCCTCGCCTTTCCGATCATTACGGTCGCGCTGACGTTCCTCCAGTTCGACCGGTTCTTCGGAACGAACTTCTACACGGTGGCGGCGGGAGCCGACCCTCTGCTCTGGCAGCACCTGTTCTGGCTGTTTGGACACCCGGAAGTCTACATCCTCATCCTGCCGGCCTTTGGCCTGGTGTCGGAGGTGCTGCCGACGTTTTCGCGCAAGCCGTTGTTCGGCTATCCGGTGATGGTCTACTCGCTGATCCTGATCGCCTTTCTCGGCTTCGGAGTCTGGGCGCACCACATGTTCGCGGTGGGCATGGGCCCGATCGCCGACGCCGTGTTCGGCGTGACGACGATGCTGATCGCGATTCCCACAGGCGTGAAGATCTTCAACTGGTTAGGAACGCTGTGGGGAGGCTCGCTCCGGTTCACCACGGCCATGCTGTTTGCCGTGGGGCTCATCGCGCTGTTCACGATCGGCGGCATATCGGGCGTGATGCACTCCTCGCCGCCGGCCGATCTGCAGCAGACCGATTCGTATTTCGTAGTCGCGCACTTTCATTACGTGATGTTCGGCGGCTCGATGATGGGCATCTTCGCCGGCATCTACTACTACTTCCCGAAGATTACCGGACGTTTGTTGCACGAGGGATTGGGCAAGGTGCATTTCTGGCTCACCTTCATCGGCATGAACCTGACGTTCTTCCCCATGCATTACGCGGGGTTGACGGGGATGGCGCGGCGGACCTTTACCTACGACGCCAATCAGGGCTGGGACGTCGAGAATCAGGTCGCGACTATCGGATACTTCGTGCTCGCCGTGGCAATGGCCGCCTTCGCGATCAACCTGATGCGGAGCCGGACGCGCGGACAACGGGTCGGGAACGATCCGTGGGGTGCGCCGACGCTCGAGTGGACGCTGCCGTCGCCGGTTCCGGTATATAATTTTGCCGAGCTCCCGATCGTGACGTCGCGCTACCCGCTGTGGGACAAGCAACACCGCGGGCACGCCGAGGTGCCTACCGCGCCCGAAACGGAAACGCATACCGCGCACGAGGACGTAGTCGATGTGGTCAGCGAGCACCGGGGTTTACCTGGAGAGCCGCAGCATCCCACGGCGGCCGATCTCGGCATACACATGCCTTCGCCCACGATCAAGCCGTTGCTGGCGGCGATCGCTCTGACCATCCCGTTCGTCGGTCTGCTGATGAACACGAACGTGCCTGTCATCATCGGCGGCGGGGTGCTGTTCGTGGCTGTGCTCTACAGCTGGCTGCTCACCCCGGTCGAGCCGGAACATCACCCGCCCGTCTCCGCGGGCCATTCGGCAGCTCCAAAGGGCCGGCCTCGCGCCGACGAGCCGTTCTGGAGCGACCGGTGACCACTTGCATTCGCCTCTCTAACGTGATTTCGCCAGGAGCCTGCTGACGTGGCTACCGCAGCGATCGAGCGCCACGACGCGCCGCACCATCATTCGAGCACGGGGCTCGACAACACGAAGATCGCCGTCTGGGCCTTCATCGGCTCGGAATGCCTGTTCTTCATGTCCCTCATCTCGACGTATCTGATCTACAAGGGGCGCAACCTGGTCGGCCCCCTGCCGCACGAGGCGTGGACCGACCCGGCGACTGGCGAGACCTTCAAGGCGATCCTGAACATTCCGGTGACATCGGCGTCGACCTTCGTGCTGCTGATGTCGTCGCTGTTCATGGTGCTGGCTCACAGCGCCGTGGTGCGCGGCGACCGCAAGTACTCGAAGATCTGGCTGGCGTCCACCGCACTCGCCGGCGCGACGTTCCTGGGTTTTCAGGCATTCGAGTTCACCGAATTCGTGCATGCCGGCCTGACGCTCAAGCGCAATCTGTTCGGCTCGACCTTTTTCACGCTGACCGGATTTCACGGCGCGCACGTGACCGCCGGCGTGATCTGGCTGATCACTCTGCTCTTCATCGACATGAAGCGCGGCCTTGGGCCACGTGATGCCGGCAACGTCGACGTATGCGCGCTGTACTGGCACTTCGTCGACGTCGTCTGGATCGCGATCTTCAC
>DATKDD010000339.1:0-8238 GCA_035512875.1 Gemmatimonadaceae bacterium
GGCGAAGAGGTGCGAAATCATTAGGGTTGGCGCAACGGATTATCGCTGCGAGTCACACTTCGCACTTCGCACTTCGCACTTCCAAGTTCGCCCTCTCCCTACCCTTGACCCTATTCCTCCAGCAGTTCGCGCGCGTAGTTCGCTGCGTCGAAGGGGAGCAGATCCTCCACCGTTTCGCCCACGCCGACGAATTTGACGGGCACATCGAGGGCTTCGTGCACGGCGACGACGATGCCGCCGCGCGCGGTGCCGTCTAGCTTGGTGATGACGATGCCGGTTAGGGGCACCGAGCTCGCGAAGCTCTTCGCCTGCTGTACGGCGTTCTGTCCTATCGTGCCATCCAGCACGAGCAACGTCTCGTGAGGCGCGCCTGGGAGCCGCTTGGCGATCACGCGAGCCATCTTCTGCAGTTCCGTCATGAGGTTGGATTGCGTGTGAAGCCGCCCGGCTGTGTCTACGATCACCACTTCAGATCCCCGCGCGATAGCCGATTCGATCGCATCGTACGCCACGGCCGCGGGATCGGAGCCAGGCTGCCCGCCAATGAAGTGAGCACCGACGCGGTCCGCCCAGACGCGGAGCTGATCGATGGCGCCCGCTCGAAACGTATCCCCCGCCGCGACGAGCACGCTCTTGCCTTCGCGGCGAAGCCGGTGCGCGAGTTTCGCAATGAACGTCGTCTTTCCGGCGCCGTTCACACCCACCACGAGCACTACGGATGGGGTGGAGGTGCCGAGGCGCAGTGCGGGGTCGCTGTTGCCGGACCGGAGCGCCCGCTCCACTCCCTCGCGCAGCGCGCCGAGAAACTGGTCCTGCGTCTTTACGAGTCCGCGCTCAGCCTTTCGCTCGACTTCTTCCACCAGGCGGAGCGTCGGCGCGACCCCGAAGTCGGCCTCGAGCAGAATCTCCTCGAGACGCTCGATCGACCCGGGCGCCACGCCTCCCTGAGCGAGCACCGCCACATCCATCATGGCAAAGTCCTTCAGCTTCGACCATAACGAGCGCTGAGGAACGTCGCCTTTCTTCTTGAGAATTCGAGCCATTTGATCAGAAGTCGGTAATCGGGAATCGGGAACTGGGAATCGAAAGTCGGAACACGGGAAAGGGACGAGCGGCCGGCCACGCGGCCAGGCACCGATTCCCCATTCCCGATGCGCGATTCCCGATCATCGTAGTCCCATTCGGCGCCTGACCAGCCACTCTGCACACAGCGCGCCGACCGCCAGCAGATATGCCCAGCCGCGATCGCGCAGCGGCGGTGCGTCGCCCGCCACGGCGGCGCCGCCAATGGCTCCGCTAGCGACGGTGCGCCGCTGCGGAAGCATTTCGGGCGACGCGTTCACCACGAGCAGCGCCGGACCTCCAGTGACCTCCAGGTTGTAGACGCCGGGAAGCATGGGATCCGACTCGGCGACGGTACCAGAAGCGCCGAACCTGATCGCCATCGTATCGACGCCCACCGTATCGCCCTGACGCCGCGCGAGGACCATAACGACCGAATCCGACCCGCTGCCGCGCCGCCAACGCACGCGATCACCGCTGCGGATGACGCGGTCGGCGAGCACCGCCGCGCGCCGATCCACCGGTTCCGCAGTCAGCCAGTCGAATACACCCCCCCACAACGCCGCATAGGCGTCGGCGCCGGTGCCGCCGCGAAAACGCCACCGCCACATGCCGGAGGCCCCCACCACCACCACACGCCGGCCCGCGGCGCTCCCGGTGATGGCTACCCGGCGCGCCTCCATGCGCGGACGACTCGTTATGAGTCCCTCCCAATCTCCCCTCGGCACACCTGGCGAGACTTCGATCGGCGCAAGACTGTCCCACGCGATGCCGGAGAGCGCACCGGCGATCGGTGATGGCGGCGCGGCGACGGCGTACCATTCGCCGGTCGCATCGCGCGGTGGCGCGGCGAGCAGCAGGGCGCCGGAGGTGACGGCGCGCGGCGAGCCGAATATCGCCGTGTCGCCGTGCAGCGCGACGAGCGGCGCTTCGCGCATCGCGCGCCGTACCTCGGGCTCGGCGACACGCGCCAACGCCCCTTCGATCCGCCACTGGCCCGGCGCTACGCGGTAGTATGCGCGCGTCGGTAGCGAGACCGCGCCCCGCAACACGGCGACCATGAATCGCGAATCCTGGTCGGGGCTCGTCGAGACGAGTACCGCGCCGGCGGCACGTGCCACATCGACAGCCATACCTAACGTGTCGTTACCTGGCTCGGCGTCACCGCCATCCAGCGCGGCGCTGAGCAGCACCGGACCTTCGGCACCGGCGATCGGTGCGCGCACCACGACGCGCCCCTCGCCGGCGGCCGGGAGTGAGTCCACCGCCGCACGGGCGATCTCCCGGCCATTCGTGGAAAAGATGAGGGCGCGCGACGGACTCCCGCCCCTCCCCGCACGCACGGTGGCCGCAATCTCCACGGTATCACCGCTGACCACCGCGCGAGGTGCGTCGAGTCCCACCACGCCTGCGTCCGCGGCTTCGCTTCGCTCCAGCACCTCGATCCGCGAGCCGCGCGGCAAGGCGCGCAGAGCGCTCGCATCCTCGATCTCGCCGTCAGTCACGAGTATGACCGGCCGGCCGGCGGCGAGGGCGCGCTCGACCAGCGGCGCGACTCGCGACGCGTTATCGTCAGGCGTGTCGGGGAGAGGCCGCTGGCGCACGGAATCGCCCAGCACCAGAAGCGAGTCGGCAGCCAGGCCGCGAACTCGAGCCTTCGCCTGCTCCCACCCTTCCCCACCTTCGCGAAGCCAGCTCCGCGACACGTCGAGCGCGACCAGCGGGGCGGGCTCCCTCGCCCCTCCGGCGGTGGCGTTGAGTACGAGCGCGATGAGCACCGTCAGCGCCACGGCCCGCAACGCGATCGGGGGCAAGGCGCGAACGACGCCGATCTGCTCGCGCAATCCGTACATCAGAAACGAAAGCGCGGCGCCGAGGAGCGCCGCGAGGAGCCAAGTGAGCATGAGGGAAGTCTAGAGCGGGAAGCGGGAAGCGGGAAGCGGGGTGCGGGGTGCGGGATGCGGGAAGCGGAAAGCGGGAAGCGGGGTGCGAGAAATGGGAAAAGGGAACGGAAAAAAGCCGTTCGGTCGATTCCCGCATCCCATTCCCGCTCCCCGCTCCCGCTTCCCGCTCACGCACCCCGCTTCCGCTCCCGCTTCCGCATCCCGCATCCCGCATCCCGCTCCCGCCTCCTGCTTCCCGCTCTCCTACCTCATCGCCAACTGCCGCACATCCGTGCGGGCGTCCATTGTGGCCACGAGCTGCGCTCGCACGATCTCGAACGCCGCGCGATCGGCAGACGGAATAGGCTCGGCGCTGCGTGATGCAAGCGCCTTACGAGGATCGCGCTGCACGCCGTTCACCAACACCTCGAAGTGCAGGTGCGGTCCGGTCGCGAGCCCAGTAGCTCCAACGTATCCAATTGTCTGTGCGATGCTCACCCGCGTGCCCGCGCGTACGCCACGGGCAAAACCGCGGAGGTGACCGTAACGCGTCACGTAGCCGTTAGGATGCCGCACCTCGACCGCGTTTCCATACCCGCCACGCACGCCGGCGAAGATCACCACACCATCGCCTACGGTACGTACAGGCGTGCCGGAGCTAGCCGCGTAGTCCGTTCCCTTGTGCGCGCGCCAGGTACCCAGAATCGGATGCTTCCGCCGCCCGAACACACTGGAGATACGGCGGAAGGCAAGCGGCGCGCGGAGAAAGCCGGTGTGCAGCGAACGGCCTTCCGCGTCGTAGTAGCGCGCCCGGGTTTTTTCGTCCTTGGCATAGCGGATCGCCTCGATGTCCTTGCCCGAGGCCATGAACCGTGCGGCCAGGATATTCCCGACTCGTACGGTGCCCACGGGTCCGACGGAGCGTTCCGTCAGCACGCGGAATCGATCGCCAACGTGCAGGTCGCGGCTCATGTCCAGGCGGTACTCGTAAATGTCCGCCAATGCCCAGGCGAGCTCGGCCCGGGCGCGCTCAGGGAGCGCTTCGCCAGCCTCCGCCACCGCCTCGTAAAGCGTGGAGGCAATCTCACCTTCAATGACGATAGTGTCGGTCGTCCAGGGAAGGTTGACCTCTTTCGACGCCCACCCCTCCGCGCCTCGGCGGAGGTGCAGCATGCGATCGATCGCCAGTTGGAAGACGACCTCCGACGGAGTGCTGTCGATGGCCGCCGAGGTATAAGTAACCGGCATTCCAACCGGTAGACGGCGCAAGTCCAGGATGCTCGCGGCCGCCAACATGGCAGAGGTCTCGCGAACATTCAGTCCTGCGCGGCCCAGCAACCCGGAAAGCGTCTCGCCTGCGCGCAGAGTATCAAAACGCTGCGCCATGGTGACGACGACTGAATCGAGTACTGCGGGAAGGGGCTGCCTGGCAGTCAGGAAACCAGCGGGGGAGCGGAAGTCGAGGGCGGCAAGGGTGAGCGCGGCAACCGCGGCGATCGCCAGCGTCCTTGTTACCCCCCGAGTTCCGGGGCGTGGCATTTTCAATCCATCTGTCTCCGAATGAACGTCGGAATTTCCATGTCCGTGAGATCCTGCGCCGGACGTTCGACGGGCGGCGCGACTGGACGGCGGGAAACTTCTGGCGCCGGCTGACGCGGGGCACCCACGGAAGGACGCGTGGATCGCGAGAATGGTATCACCGCGGGATTCTTCATCCCCGACATCGAATCCGCAAGCCGTCCCCCATGAGCCGCCTCCATGCCGCGGTCGAATCCGGTGGCGATCACCGTCACCCGGATTTCCCCCTGCATCGCCGGCTCGTTTACGGCGCCGAAGATTATCTCGGCATCGTCGCCAACCGCATCGTGCACGATCTCGTTCACCTGATGGACCTCTCCGAGCGTCAAATCGTTGCCGCCGGTGATATTGACGAGCACACCCGTTGCCCCGGAGATGGACACGTTGTCGAGGAGCGGGCTGGCGATGGCCTGCTGCGCCGCCTCCATCGCCCGGTTCTCTCCGCGGCCGATCCCGGTGCCCATCAGCGCCGAGCCACCGTTCTGCATAACGGTGCGCACGTCGGCGAAGTCGACGTTCACCAGCCCGGTGACGCTGATCAGATTGGAGATGCCTTGCGTGGCATGCAGCAGGACCTCATCGGCCTTCTTGAGGGCGTCCTGGAAGGAGATGCCTTTCCCCACCACCGCGAGCAGCCGCTCGTTAGGAACGACGATCATCGTATCGACGAACTTGCGCATCTCGGCGATACCCAGTTCCGCCTGCCGCATGCGCTTTCGCCCCTCGAACAGGAACGGCTTGGTCACGATCCCTACGGTGAGCGCACCAGCTTCGCGCGCCACCTCGCAAATCCCGGGCGCCGCGCCCGTGCCGGTGCCGCCGCCCATGCCGCACGTGACGAAAACGAGATCGGCCGTGGTGAGGGTCTTCCCCACCTCGTCGCGGTTTTCTTCCATGGCCTGGCGGCCGATCTCCGGGCGCGCGCCGGCGCCCAGCCCGCGCGTGAGCTTTTTACCGATCTGAACCTTGATATCCGACTTCGAGTTGAGCAGCGCCTGCGCATCCGTGTTCACCGAGATGAACTCAACGCCCTCTAGGCGCTCGTCGATCATTCGGTTGACCGCGTTGCCGCCGCCCCCACCGACGCCGACGACCTTCATCCGTGCACCCTGGTGCGCGGACTCTTCGAACTCGAAGATCATGGGGAGGAGGGCTCCACTCTGAAAGGTGAGCGGGATGTTACCGGGGAAACTCGCTCCCAATATAACTGATCTCGCCGAAAGAGCCACCATCTTTCCCCAGTTATCCACATCGGGCTGGGGGCGCGCGACGCGCGACGCGCGATGCGGGAGGTTGAGGCGCATTCGGTGGGCATAACCCGCGCCTCTCGTCGCGCGTCGCGCATCCCTCAAAAGAAATCCTGCAACCACAGCTTTACCCGCTGCGCGATCCGGTCCATTCCCGGGGTGGTGACCTTCATTCGCTTGGAGGCGCTGCCGCTCGCGCCAAGGGCCAGGCGATGGGCGCCATACTGGGCGAGCCCTACCACGGTGGCGAAGCGGGCGGATTCCACCGCGTCGCTGAGTCCGCTGACGGTTTCCGCCGGCGAACCGTGCCGCACACCGACCCCGAATACGTCGCTGGCGAGCTCGAGAGCGCCCTGGATCTCCGACGCGCCTCCGGTGATCACCAGTCCCGCGCTCAGCCGGCCGGGGTAACCCGCCTTGGTAATCTCCTGCTGCACCAGATCGAATATCTCGTCGATTCGCTGATGGATGATGTGCGCCATGAGCTCGCGCGGAATCTGCCGGTCGCCCTGGGCGACGGTGCTCGGCAGCCGGATGACATCCTGTGGATCCACCATCGGCTCGTACGCGCAGCCGAACCGCTCCTTCAGCGACTCGGCATCGGTCTGCGTCACGCCAAGTCCGTGGACGATGTCGTTGGTGACGTGAGCGCCACCGTAGTTCACCGTCGCCAGGTGGCGGATCTTTCCTTCCTGGAAGATTGCGAGGTCGGTCGTCGCCGCTCCCATCTCGAGCAAACCCACGCCGAGCTCCTTCTCGTCCTCGGTGAGCACAGCCAACGCGCTGGCCAGCGGCTCGAGCACCAGCTCTCGAACCTTGTAGCCCGCCCGTTCCACTGCCTTACGAAGGTTGAGCGAGGGCGACGTACCGATGGTGACGAGATACATCTCCGTCTCGAGCCGCGTACCGATCATGCCGACGGGGTCGCGAATGCCATCGTTGCGATCTACGCGGTACTCCTGCGGAATGGCATGCAGCAGCTCGCGCTCCTGAGGAATCTGCTGCGCACGGGCCACCTCGTGCGCACGATCGACGTCGGCGCGCGAGATCTCATCCCCGCTCACGGCGACTACGCCGGTGCTCGTCATGGCGCGAACGTGCTCGCCGGCAATGCCGACGTATAGCCACTCGACCTTCGCACCCGCCATCCGCTCGGCATCGGTCATTGCCTTACGAATCGAGTGGGTCGTCTCTTCGATGTCGGAGACGACACCGCGTCGCATGCCCGAGGTGCGGGCCTGTCCCACGCCGAGGATCTTGACCCCCGCGCTCCGCGGAAGGTCGCCTACCACCTCGGCGATGACGGCGGTGGTTTTGGCAGAACCTATATCCAGGCCAGCGACGAGGCGCTCGGGATTCATTGCACTCTGGCGACGACTTGGTCGCGGTATCGAAGATCAAGCTCCACCACACGCGCCTGCCGGCGCGCGAGATCGCGTTCCACCGGGAGAATGTCCGATAGGCGCGAAGATGACAAGTCCGTCCTTGCACGCACGCGAAGGGGAGGCATGATCAGCGTCAGCTCATCCCCGGCTTCGCGGCGCACCTCGGAAATGCGATCAAAGAGCGCGGGAGCGTCCTCGCGCAGCGCGCCGAGCAGCTGGAGGATGGTCGTGTCGGTCCTCGCAACGATCGGCAGGCTGGCGTCGACGCGCAGTGGATCGAGCGGCAGCGTGTCGCCCCGCTCGTCGAGAGCGCGTAGGCCGCGTGGCGTCGAAATGAACGCCACCGGCGGCACCTCGCGCACCCGCACCACGAGCGTGCTGGGAAGCCGCTTGCTTATATGCGCCTCGGCAATCTGGGGATGCTCGGCGATTCTCGCGGCCATCGCCGTGTGATCGCCCCAGACCGACAGCGTGCTATCGATGTCCATCATTGCCACCACGTTCGCCGGCTCGAGCAGCCGGGTGCCGGCCACGTCGACGTGCCGGACGTCGAAGAAGGTCAACCGTGACAGTGCGCGCGGCGCCCACCAGGGCGCGGAAAACAGCACGGCGACGAGCATAACGAGTCCCACCCCGCGCCAGGTGCGTCCCTCTCGGAGCAGCTCCCAGCGGATCACCTGGTGCCCCCCAGCAGCGAAAGCAGCTCGGGACCCGACCGTGTAATGTCACCGGCTCCCATCGTCAGGATCACGTCGCCCGGCCGCGCCGCTTCCGAAAGCGCCAGCGCCAGCTCGTCGCGCGTACCGCGCCAGGCGACGGGCCGGCCGGCGGCCGCCGCCGCGTCGGCGATCAGCCCCGCCGTGACGCCGGCGATCGGCTGCTCGCGCGCCGGATATATCTCGGTGAGATACGCGGCGTCGGCCACACCCAGCGCCTGGCCGAACTCACGGGCAAAATCCCGTGTGCGGGAGAACAAATGCGGCTGAAAGGCGGCGAGGATGCGACGCCCTGGATAGGCAGATCGCGCCGCCTCGAGCGTGGCGTGAATCTCGGTGGGGTGATGCGCGTAATCGTCTATCACCA
>DATKDD010000340.1:0-4319 GCA_035512875.1 Gemmatimonadaceae bacterium
GCCGGTGACGCCTGGCTCATCTATAGTGGGCGCACCATGAAAGCCGCTTTCTTCGCGTTGCTGCTCTGTGTGGCCGCTGTCCCTTTCGTTGTTGCGCAATCGTTCGATGCGGAGCTCGCCCAACGGCTCGGAGCCGATGAACGCGGCATGAAGACCTACATCCTCTGCATCCTCAAGACGGGCCCGAGGGACACCGCGATTCAGGGAGAGGAGCGGAAGCAGATCTTCGCCGGGCACTTCGCCAACATCAAACAGCTGGCCGACGAAGGGAAACTCGCCGCCGCTGGCCCGTTCGGCAGGAACGACAAGGCCTGGCGCGGCCTCTATCTATGCAAGAATATGGCGACAATTGCGGGGCCGGCAGAATGATGACCGCCGACCCCGCGGAGGGACTACTGGGTGATGAGGGTGCCCTGAGATGTCAGGACCTGCCAGCGGCCGTCACGCTTCACGTAGACGTCGGTGAAACGCGTCTTCCGGTCGTACGCTTTGGCCTGCTCGTCCTTCCCCGTCGTGTGGTAGACGCCGGTCACGACGGCAGTGTTGCCCTCGACGCGGACGACGAGGTCGGAGGCCTTTGCCGAGTCGACCGTCCGTTTGGATGATCGCAGGTCTGCGATCTCCTGTTGCTTGGTGGAGAGCGCTCCAGTGCGGCTGCTGATCCCGCTGTAGTCGTCGCCGAGGTTGCGCTCGAACCAGGCCACGTCGCGTTTGCGGTCGGCGTCCGACCAGTCGTGCTCCATGTAGAGCACTTCGCCTGCAGGCGTCAGGGCGTGGCCCGCGTTCGACACGACTACCCAGTTGCCGCCTCTCTTCTCGAGAGCGTGGACGCTGCGGAAGTACTGCGGCTGGCCGCTCGCGCCGATCGTCGTGGAGCGATGCGTGACCAGCGCGCTCACCGGCGTGCAGGAGATGATGTAGTGGTCGTAGATCTGCTTCGGCGGATTCGGATTTGCGCGCACCTGCTCCGAGGTCCGCATCGCCGCCGCGACGGCCGCGGTCTTGCCCATCCTGCCGGCGAGGCCGACGTCCTCGTAATCGTCAGCGTAAAGGGCAGTGAGGAACTGCCGGTCGCCTTTCTCGGTCGCCGCACCCCAGGCGCGATCGAGCTGTTCGAGTTTCATCTTCTCGGCATCAGGGCAGTCCGCGACCGCCACCGAACACACGAATGCCGCAACCAGGAGAAAAATCCCATTCCGCATACAGCCTCCTTTGTGGACTTCGCGGGCGAGCTTATGCTTCGCACCCGAGGACAACAAGGGCTACCGCGATTAGGGATGGCGATCCTCCCCTCGACCATGATCGGCAGCGCGCGCATCAAGCTACCGGTTACGCGCCGCGTTCGCGGTGATGAGGCTTTCCCCGATAGCCGGGATCACCATGCTAGGATCGCCACTCGATGTCAGATCAGGTCTCTCTCACGCGTCGCGGCGTGCTATGGCTCCTCGCTGCAGGCAGCGGAACGACCCTCTTCGGAAATCAGCTTCCGGAACAGCCGCCGCCGGGGTAGACCGTCATGAGCGCGGCGAACACGTTCGTGGCGGCGGCACTCTGCCCCGGCAGGCAAAGGCTACCGGGGCCACTTTTTTTTGGACCCGGCTCACGCCGCCCGTCGCGGCAGCCCGATCTTCGCCAGCAGCGCCTGGTATCGCGGCTCGTCGTGCAGCGGCTGGGCGAACGGGAGTATGTTGAACTGGCCGAGGTTCGAGCGATTCTCCCACGCGCGGTCGAGCCAGCGCATCGCCTCGTCCATTTCCCCCAGGGCAGCGTAGACAGCGCCGATATTTTCTGGCGGGATGTACTGACGCTCGCTGCGGCGGCGCAAGGCCTGGAGAATCTCGGCCGCTTCGGCCCGCCGCCCGCTCCGGGCGTACATCGAGGCGAGGTCGGCCAGGACGATGTGCGGCGCCGTGGCGGCGAAGCCGCCCTTCTTGTCGAAATCAGCGCGGACTTTCTCCAGCTCGGCAATCGCCTGCTCGCGATGGCCAGTGCGCCAGTGCATCCACGCCGTGATGCGCCGGCCGGCGACGTCGTTCGGATTGAGGGCGAAGATCTCGGCGAGCTGCGTCTTCGCCTCGGCGTCACGGCCCGCAAGGGAGTAAATCCAGGCAGCGATCACGCGCGGCAGACGGGCCAGCGGGTCGAGCTCCAGCGCGCGCTCGGCCTCGACGACCGCCAGGTCGAGATTGCCGACCGACGCGAGATACCAGACGTAGCAGATGCAGCGCGTGTGCAGGAGCGGATTGACCGAGAACGAGCGGCGGTAGTTCAGGTCCGCCGCCTTCCAGTCCCATTCGTACAGCCAGTTGATGCTCGCCAGTGCGACGTAGCCCTCGGCCAGCCGGTCGTTCAGCGCCAGCGCCCGCTCTGCTGCCGCCTTCGACCGCGGGAAGACCTCTGCTGGCCGAACATAGCCGGAACTGCCGAGCAGCATGTAAGCGTCGGAGAGACCGGCATACGCCAGTGCGAACTGCTGGTCTGCCTCCACCGCCCGCTGGAAGAAATCGGCGGCCCGGCGGAGGTTCTCCTCGCTTGCTCCCTGCCAGAACTGGTGCCGTCCCTGCAGATAGAGGTCATACGCCTCGATGTTCCCGGTCGGCCCGACGGTCGAGACGGGCGAGCTGGCGAAACGAGGCAACAGATTCGCGACGATGCTCGTGGCCAGGTCGGTTTGGATGGCGAAGACGTCCTCGAGCTCCCGGTCATACGTCTTCGACCAGATGTGATAGCCGTCGCCAACGTTGATCAATTGCGCCGTGATCCTCAGATTGTTCCCATCTTTCCGGACGCTCCCCTCCAGCACCGTCTGGACGTTGAGCTTGCGGCCGATCTCGCCGACGTCGTGGCTGACGCCCTTGAACTGGAACGATGAGGTCCGCGCTGCCACGCGCAACCCCTTTACCTGGGCCAGAACGTTGAGCAGCTCCTCGGTCAGTCCGTCGCTGAAGTACTCGTTCTCCCGCTCGGCACTCATGTTGACGAAGGGGAGGACCGCGATCGACCGGATCGCCACTTCCCCCTCCGCCGGAGGCGTCGGACGGGAGCGGCTGACTGCATAGAACCCACCGGCCGCGATCAGAAGCGCTGCCGCCGCGGCGACGACTCCCCACTTCCGTTTGGGTCCCGCCGCCGCCGGCCTGCCGATGGCGCGGAGATCGGTGGCGATGTCGGCCGCCGACTGGTACCGGTTTGCGGGATCTTTCTGCAGGCATTTATGGATGATGGTCTCGAGCTCCGGCGGCGCGCTGGGATTCAAGCGGCGCACCGGCTCCGGCTCCTTCTCGATAATGTGGTAAATCAACTCGCTGGTCGTCTGCCCCTCGAAAGGACGCCGGCCGGTGACCATCTCGTAGAGGACGATGCCGAGGCTGAAGACGTCGCTGCGGTGGTCGAGCTGGCGACCGAGCCCCTGTTCCGGACTCATATAGGGAGTCGTCCCGACCACGGCGCCCGTCGCCGATCTGACGGCGGTCTCCTCGGTCAATTGCGCGCTGTCGGACGTCACCTTAGCGAGGCCGAAGTCGAGAACCTTGACCTGGTCGCCGGCGGCGATCATGACGTTGCCCGGTTTGATGTCGCGGTGGATGATTCCTTTTGCATGGGCGGCGGCCAGCGCCTCGGCCATCTGCGCCCCGATGCTCGTCGCTTCCGCGATCGCGGGACGGCCGCGGGCGATCCGGTCGCGCAGGGTCTGCCCCTCCACCGCTTCCATGCTGATGTAGGGGATGCCGTCCTGCGACTCGCCGGCCTCGTAGATGACGCAGACGTTCGGATGCATCAGCCCCGCGGCGGCGCGTGCTTCCTGCAGCAGCCTCCTCTTGGTTCGATCGTCGCCGACGGTCAACTCAGGCAGCAGCTTGAGAGCGACCCTGCGGGAGAGGCGGAGGTCGTCGGCAAGCCACACCTGACCCATACCGCCCTCCCCGAGCTTCCGAACAAATCGAAAGTGGGCAATGGTCTCAGCTGGCATTGGTAGAGGGTCCCCATTATGGCACCGCTGAGGCGGCTCCCGGTCCGGAGCTATGCTCCCAGCGCGGCCCGCGCCGCCGCGACTGCCGCCACGTACTCCTTCGCCTTGCGCGTGATGGCCGCGGCCTCGCCGCGACGCAGGGCCGCCACGTCAACGAGGTCCGCTCCCACTCCGAGGGCGAATGCGCCGGCGGCGATGAGCTCGGCCACGGTCTTCAGGTTCACGCCGCCGGTCGGAATCAGCTCGACCTGCGGCAGCGGCGCCTTGACGGACTCGAGGTAGGACGCTCCTCCCACGGCGTTTGCCGGGAACACCTTCACCGCGCTCGCGCCCGCTTTCCACGCCGTCA
>DATKDD010000341.1:0-2981 GCA_035512875.1 Gemmatimonadaceae bacterium
GGCGGCGGAGGTACTCCAGTCCATTCGGGCCGAGCTCTCCGATGCAAGTGGCCGCCGGGTGGGCGAGGTCACCGTCCAACAGCTTCCCATGGGGGTGCTCATCGTCGCCGACCTCTCGTCGTTGCCGTCCGGGACGCACGCAATGCACTTTCACGAAACGGGGCGATGCGTGCCGCCGTTCGAGTCGGCGGGCGGGCATTACAACCCCATCGGCACGCAACACGGCTATCGGAACCCTGCGGGCCATCACGCGGGTGATCTGCCGAACATCCACGTCACCGCTGGTGGAGCAATTCGTGTCGAGCACTACGTCGAAGGGCTGCGCCTGACTGGCGAAGGCGGCCTGGTGGCCGATGATGGCTCGGCGGTCGTGATCCATCAGTTCGCCGATGACTACTCCTCGGATCCGGCCGGCGCCTCGGGCGACCGGATCGCCTGCGGCGTGCTCATGCGTTAGGTCGAGCCGTCGCGGCGCAGCAGAAAGGCAGTAGCGCGGCAACCCCGCCACTCCTCCTTGCCATGCGCTCCTCGGGTGCCAACCGATTTCCAATTCGCTTCCGGGATCGTGCCGATGCCGGGCGCACGCTGGCGGAGCTGCTGCGCCACCATGCCGGCGATCCGCGGGTCCTCGTTCTGGCGCTGCCGCGCGGCGGCGTGCCGGTAGGATACGAGATCGCCCAGGCGCTGGGTGCCCCGCTCGATGTGTTCGTGGTGCGCAAGCTCGGAGTTCCGGGACACGAGGAGCTCGCGCTCGGCGCCCTGGCGAGCGGAAATCTGCTGGTGCTCAACGATGATGTCGTGCAGACGTTGCGCCTTACGAGAGAGGTGATCGACGCCGTCGCCGCACAGGAGGCACGCGAGCTGGAGCGCCGCGAGCTGGCCTATCGCGGCGACCGGCCACGGATCGACCCGGCCGGAAAGGTCATAATTATCGTCGACGATGGCCTGGCCACCGGGGCGACGATGCGCGCCGCCGTGCGCGCGCTCCGCGACAAGGGAGCGGACCGCCTGATCGTCGCCGTACCTACCGCGTCGCCGCAGACTTGTGCGGATTTCCAGACGGAAGTCGATGAGATAGTGTGCGCGATCACTCCCGAGCCGTTCGATGCCGTAGGTCTCTGGTACGAGGACTTCTCACAGACTACTGACGCCGAGGTGCAGGAGCTGCTGGAGCTGGCGGGGGGACCACCTTCGAAGTAGCATCGGTCGGTCCCGGTTCCCCGCTTCCCCGCTCGATTGATCGGCGGTACGATCCGTCGTCATGAGCAATGCATCGGCGACTCCGCGCAAAGCGACTGCACTCCGTGCCGAATCCGTTTCCAAGCGGTACGGTGCGGTCGTGGCGCTGGACGGTGTGTCTCTCGAGGTCGCGGCCGGCGAATGCGTTGCGCTCGTAGGCGAGAGCGGAGCGGGAAAGACGACTCTCCTGCGCTGCTTCAATCGAATGATCGAGCCGGACGAAGGCCGGGTCGAGGTGGATGGCGACGACGTTAGCCGCAGCGATCCGATCGCGCTGCGCCGGCACATCGGCTACGTGCCGCAGGACGGCGGCCTGCTGCCGCACTGGCCGGTGCGCCGAAACGTCGGGATGGTTCCGTGGCTGCGAGGCGAGCCGTGGGAAGCGGCGGCCGACGCAGCGCTCGCATTGGTCGGGCTCCCGCCTGACGAGTTCGGGAACCGCCGCCCGCGTCAGCTCTCCGGCGGCCAGCGGCAAAGGGTCGCCATCGCCCGTGCGCTCGCCGCGCGACCGACGGTCGTGCTGCTCGACGAGCCCTTCGGTGCTCTGGACGCCATCACGCGCGGCGAGCTGCAGGAGGCGTTCGCCGCGCTGCGTCAGGAGCTGAAGATGACGGCGGCGCTGGTCACCCACGACGTTCACGAAGCGGCCAGGCTGGCCGACCGGATCGCGGTCTTCCGCGGCGGCCGAATCGAGCAGCTGGCCGCCACCCCCGATCTGATCCGAGCACCCGCCACGACCTACGTGAGGACATTGCTGGAGCGGAGCCGGCTCGCGTGAGCCGCCTAATGCGGCCGGCTCTCCTGCTGGCCTTCGTCGCCCACGCCGCCGCGGCACAACCGTCCGTGGACCGGCCGGTGATCGTCGCCAGCAAGCCGTTCGGTGAATCCTTCCTGCTCGCCGAGATGTTCGCCCAGCTCCTCGAGCACCACGGCATTCGCGTGGACCGGCGGCGGGGGCTGGGCGCCACCGAGATTGCGTTCTCCGCACTTCGCGCCAACGAGATCGACGTGTACCCCGAATACACCGGCACCGGGCTGCTGGCGATTCTCGGAGAGCCTCCACGCAGCGACCCGGATGAGGTGTACGCACGGGTCGCCGAAGAGTTCGAGCGCCGCTTCGGCGTGCGCTGGCTTCCGCCGCTGGGGTTCTCCAACTCTTACGCGATAGCAGTTCGCCGCGAGACCGCCGAGCAGCACGGACTGCGCACGCTCAGTGACCTTGCTCGCGTGGCACCGCAGCTCGTTGCCGGATTCACGCCGGACTTCATTGGGCGGCCCGACGGATTGCCGGGACTCGAAGCGGCCTATGGCATTCGCCCGCGCGCCGTGCGCGCTCTTCTCGCCGCGGTCAAGTATCAGGCGCTCGCCGAAGGGCGGGTCGATGTCATCGACGGCTATGAGACAGATGGTTTCATTGCACGCTATGATCTCGTTGTGCTTCTCGACGATCGAGGCTTCTTCCCAGCCTACGACGCCGCCGCCATCGTCGGGCCGCGCCTTGCGCGCGATCGCCCCGACGCGATCGCGATCCTCACCAGGCTTAGCGCGCGCCTCTCCGAGGAGCGCATGAGGGCGCTCAACGAGCGCATAGAGGTGGCCGGCGAGCCGATCCCGGAAGTCGCACGCGACGCACTGCGCGATCTCGCGTTGTTGGGCGACAGCGCACGGGCCGCGCCGGCATCGTCAGCAGGCAGCGCGGCGGGCAGACAGCGCTCGACCGACACGCGCACCCTTGCTTCGCT
>DATKDD010000342.1:0-7592 GCA_035512875.1 Gemmatimonadaceae bacterium
ACTTCAACGAGGATACCGAGTGCCCGCTGACGCCGAAACGATGCCGTACCGCTATCTCGACACCGCCGACGGCGCAGCGAGCTTTCTGTCATCCATCGAATCGGTGCGGGAGATTGCGGTCGACACCGAAGGTGCCAGCTACCACCGCTTCGTCGATCGCGTGTATCTCCTTCAACTCTCGACGCGAGCGCGCACGGCGATCATCGATCCGCTTGCCGCGGGCAAGTTGGGCGCACTTGGCGCGCTGTTGGAGGATCCGGCCGTCGAGGTGGTATTTCACGACGCCGACTACGACCTGCGGCTGCTGCATCAGGACTACGGCTGGCATTCGCGGAACATCTTCGACACCCGGATCGCGGCGCAGCTCACGGGAGTGCGCGCCTTCGGGCTCGCCGCGCTGCTGGAACGTTACTTCGGCACCAAGCTCGACAAGAAGTTCCAGCGCGCCGACTGGTCGATGCGGCCGCTGTCGCAAGGCATGCTCGACTACGCGGTACAGGATACGCTGCATCTGCTCGAGTTGCGCGACCAGCTGCGCGCGAATCTGGAGCGTCTCGGGCGCACGTCGTGGGCGGCGGAGGAGTTCGCGCGACTGGAAGGCACGCGCTGGGACGCCGAGCCTGACGACTTGGCGTGGATGCGCACCAAGGGCGCGCGGGAGCTCACTCGGCGAGAGCTGGCTGTATTTCGCGAACTGGCCGTCTGGCGCGATGGCGTGGCGCGTGAGTTCGACAAGGCGTCGTTTCGCGTGATTGGAAACGAGGCTCTGTTCGCCGCGGCACGGACGGCGCCGACGACGGTGGGAGCGCTTGCGGCGGTGAAGGGGATGCCGCGCGGCCTGCTGGAGCGCCGGGGGGAGGAGGCGATGGCGGCGATCGCTCGCGGGCTCGCGGTGCCTGACGCGCAGCTGCCCAAGTTCCCGCGCGCTGCGCGGTGGGAGCGCGATCCGCAGTTCGAAGATCGCGCTGCGGCGCTGCGGCGTGTGCGTGATGCCGAGGCGCAGCGGCTGGACCTCGATCCCGGAGTGCTGTGCTCACGCGATCGCCTGGAAGCGGTCGCCAGGCGCAATCCGGCGACCATGGATGAGCTGGGTGAGGTGCGCGAAATGCGGCGGTGGCAGATCGCCGAGTTGGGGGAGGAGTTCCTCGCCGCGCTACGAACGGTGAAACCGCCGAAGAAGTCCGGAGAGGCGCCTAGCGCGTGATACCATCGCGCCATACCGGCGTCGCCAGTCCGCCGGTATCGTCGTGGAATCGAATCGTGCCGGGCGCCATCATCTTGGCCAGCAGAATGATCTGCCCGGTGTGCATGGCGAAGTGCTCGGTCACGTGATAGACCGCCTCGAGAACCGAGACTTCCCGCCCCTGAATCGAACGGCGCCCCGCCAACTCGTCAGGCGTGAGACGCGCCAGCACCGCATCGGCTTCCGCCAGGGTCTTCTCGAGGTGCGCCATCAACTCCTCCGCCGAAGCGCCCTCCCGAGTCGCGAACTCCGCATCGCGTTCGCGCACATCAGCGGCACCGCCGACACCGCTTACGATCCACTGCCGCACGTTTCCGTTCAGGTGCAGGAGCAGATTGCCGATCGCGTTCGATCCCGGTGCCGGCGGGCGCCAAATGGCATCCGCCGGAATCGCTTCGAGGCACGCTCGCAGCTTGGCCGGATACTCGGTGACCAGCAGCCAGCGTGAGTAGGTGAGAAATCCGGAGGCGAGATTGATGGGCATAGGATACGTGTCAGGCCGTTGCCCGAAGCTTCTGGAAAAATTGCTTTCGCAGTTTCCCGACCTTAGGCGCGACCACTGCCTGACAATACGGCTGGTCGGGATTCCTGCTGAAGTAGTCCTGATGATACTCCTCGGCCGGAAAGAACTTGTCGAGCGGCGCCAGCTCCGTGACGATCGGCGCGCCCCATACGTTCGACTCGGCGAACTCGCGCAGAATGGCCTCGGCCCGGGTGCGCTGCCCGTCATCATGGTAATAGATGGCGGACCGGTACTGCGTGCCTACATCTCCACCCTGCCGGTTGAGCGTGGTCGGGTCGTGAAGGGTGAAGAAAATGCGCAGCAAATCCTCCAGCGAGAGCGCGCCAGGATCGAAGGTCACCTGTACCACCTCGGCGTGCCCGGTTAGGCCCGAGCACACTTCTCGATAGGTGGGATTGGGCACGCGGCCACCCGCGTAGCCCGAGACCACACTTTGAACGCCACCCAGTTCGCGAAAGACAGCGTCGAGGCACCAGAAACAGCCACCACCAAGGGTGATAGCCGATGTCTTGGAGGTCGGATCAATCATTTCCTTATTTCCTTGTTCAGTGCTTCCGCAATCAACGCGTGACCCGCCGGCGACGGGTGCACGCCATCGGCCGCCCAGTACTCCGGTCCGGTTTCCATTGCAGCGGCGTTGAACCGATCCTGCAGCCCAATGAATGTCGAGCCAGTGCGCGTGGCGACGCGCCGCGCGGCGGCACGCCGCGCATCGAACTCCGGGAACCAGCTGTCATCCACGAAGCCGGTGCGCAGCACGAATGGCTCGAGCACCAGAATACGTAATGTGGGCAGCGCGGCTCGAGTTCCCTCCAGTAGCGTGGTGAACTCCCTCTCGTAATCGGCAACGGTGCCCGACGCATTCCCGTCCCTCGCGTGCCAATAGTCATTGACACCTATTAGTACGCTCAGAATGTCAGGTGCGAGCGCAATCGTATCCGCATGCCAGCGTACCTGCAGGTCAGGCACGCGATTTCCGCTGATCCCTCGGTTGAGGAATCTCCAGCCGGCTGTTGGCGCTTCACGCAGTAGCGGCGCCGCAATCAACAGCGGGTATCCGTTGCCGAGAGCACCGTCGGCGTTCGCCGCGGTTCTCTCTCGCGACCTGCCGCCGTCGGTAATGGAATCGCCCTGGAAGAGCACCGTGCCCCCGGCGTCGGTGCGGGCGTGCTGTTCCGCCTGCTCGGCGGTGTGCTCGATCGGGTTCAGGGCCATGGCGGCGGTGGCGGTTCCAGCCGCGGCGACGAAGTCCCGGCGCGTCATCGCGTGCATTGCGAGTTGGGAGAGATGGTGAGAGTTCATCGGCCGTCAGCGCTGTGACAGGCGACCGTAGGTACCAACCACGTTCGGAAGTATGAGCGTAGCCTGGTGATCGAGCAGCGCGCCACGGAAACGCTCGGCAAGCGTGTCGATCTCCATGTCGGCCGCGGCACGAACGCCGAGTCGCTCCATCATGATTAGCAGGCTACGCGTCGTTTCCGCCAGTAATTCGGTCGCCGCTTCGGCCGGCGCCGGATCCGCTCGCGCGCCAACCACGATCTCCGGCCGCTCCACCCCCACGGCGCGGAACACCCGCCAGAGGCGAGGGCCCAGATCGAGTGCCGCGCCGGCTCGCCGAAAGGTCTCGCGCACCAGATCGAGCGTATCGTCGATCAGCGACACGGGGGGTACCGATCGGGCCGAAACCAGATCCGCTTCCATGAACGCAACGATTCCTCCTGGGCGCACCGAGCGCGTCAGGCGGCTGAGCACGGCGGCCGGGTCGGCGAAGTACATGAGCACGTAGCGGCCAATGATCGCGTCGTACGTCCCCGGAGGATCGAAGGAGCCGATGTCCGCGGCGATGAACTCGACGTTGGCCAACTCCGATGCAGATGCGCGCAGCGCCGCCCGCTCCACCGATTCCGGTGACCGATCGACACCGAGCACATGGCCTCCGGGCCCGACGAGGCTTGCCGCCAGCATGCTGACGTCACCGGCACCGCTGCCCAGATCGAGCACGCGCATGCCGGCACCGAGGCCGGCACGCCGCAGCACGTCGAGCGTGAAGTCGCCCCAGTATTCCGCCTGCATTGCCAGACGCCGGAGCTCCCGTTCGCCGTGCCCCAACGTGTAGACGGGAGCGGTATCGTCAGGCATGTCTCGATCGTGTCATACCGTGGGATGTGATGCTCTCGCTCAACGATAGCCAGCCGCCTGCAGCTCGAACAGCTCGGCGTAACGGCCCCCGCCCCTCAACAACTCCTCGTGCGTCCCGGATGCTTCGACTTCGCCATCCGCCAGGACCAGGATCCGGTCGGCCATGCGCACGCTGGAAAAGCGGTGCGAGATGAGCACGGCCGTCTTGCCCGCGCTCAATTCCTTGAACCGCTGAAACACGAGAAACTCGGCTCTCGCATCGAGCGCCGCCGTGGGCTCGTCGAGAATCAGGACTTGTGCCTCGCGCATGTACGCCCGCGCGATCGCGATCTTCTGCCATTCGCCGCCCGAGAGCTCGACGCCGCTCTTGAACCGCTTCCCAATCATCTGATCATACCCGCCGGGAAGCTTCTCGATCACCTGGCTCGCCAGACTTCGCTCGGCCGCTTGCCGAATGCGTGCGCGGTCGTCGCGGGCGTCGATCCGCCCAATGGCAATGTTCTCCGACGCGGTCAGATGGTACCGCATGAAGTCCTGGAAGATCACGCCGAGGTTGGCACGCAGCTCTTCCAGCGAGTATTCGCGCAGATCGTGCCCGTCGAGCGTGATCCGTCCCTCGTCAGGCTCGTACAGGCGTGCCAGCAGCTTGACCAGAGTCGTCTTGCCGGCGCCGTTCTCTCCCACCAGCGCAAGCACCTCGCCGGCTTGCAGGGTGAAGCTCAGATGGCGAACCGCCCAGTGTTCGGCGCCTGGATACCGGAACCCCACGTCCTCGAAGACGAAGCCGTGCTCGATCGGGGTCGGGAAAGGCCGAGGGTCGTCAGGCGAACGGATCTCCGGTTGGATCTCGAAGAACGAGAACAAATCGTCGAGGTAAAGGGCCTGTCCGGCGGTCTGCGAGAAGCCGATCAGCAGACCCTCGAGCAGATTGCGAAGCCGGCGGAACGAGCCCGCGAGAAAGGTCAGGTCGCCGATCGTGAACACGCCGGTCAGCGTCTGCCAGGCGAGCACCGCGTAAGCGGCATAGTAACCTAACGTGCCGAGTGACGTCAGCACGCCCCCCCAGCCGGCCCGCCGGATGGCCAGTGCACGGTTGTCCCGGTAGAAATCCTCCGCCAGCCGCCGGTAGCGATCGATCAGGAAGTCGTTCAGGCCGAAGATCTTCACCTCCTTGGCCGTCTCGACGCTGGCGCCGGTCATCCGCACGTAGTCCAGCTCGCGCCGCTCCGGCGTACGCGAGTAGGCGAGGGCATAGCTCCGCGCATTGAAGTGCGCCTCGCCGAGAAAGGCGGGGATCAGCGCCACGAGCAGCAGCGCCATGAGCCACGGCGCGTAGACGACGAGCCCGGCGGAGAAGGTGAGAATGGTGATCACGTCCTGCGCCTGGCCGAACAGCTGCCCCATCAGAGCCATGCGGCCCGTGGTCTGCCTTCGCGCGCGCTCGATCCGGTCCTGCAGCTCGGCATCCTCGAAGTCTTCCAGGTCGAGCGTAGCCGCGTGCTCCATCATGCGGATGCTGCTCGTGTTGGTGAACTTCTCTCCGAGCAACGAGTCGATGAGCGACACGGCGCGCGCCAGCAGGTCCGACAGCACCGCCAGCCCCAGCTCGAGCGCGATCAGGAGCGCCAGCCGGTCGAGCAGGCCGCTGGCGAACCACGCCGCGAAGCCCGTCGGCGCACCGGCAATCTGTGAGAGCGCAATGATCTCGTCGATGATCAGCTTGCCGATGTAAAGCGTGATGACGGGAAGCACCGCCCGCATCAGCCGCAGCACCAGTGTGGAAATCGTCAGGCTCGGGCTGGTACGCCACACGAGACGGAGGAACGGTGGTACGTTCCTCAAGGCGCCGAACCGCTCTCGAAAGGAGCGCAGGTGAGGCGGCAGCGAGCCGAGGGGCGTCGCGGGTGAACGGTCGAATTTGGCCATGGTCAAGTGTGCGGGTACTCGTCCGGGACGCGAACGTCGTGCCCGGGTTCAATGCGCCGTGCCGCAAGAACGTTCGGGCTCCCTTCCGCGTTTCCGGAACATAGGCCACGCTGAGCCATCGGTCTGCGGCGGACGCTCCGGTTGCAGGATGAGTGGCCTGCCGCCAAGATGCGCGAAGCCGAGCATGGAGAAGATGCTGATGATGCAGGTCCGAGGGATCGTCGCGCGATTTCGTCGTCGCCCCGCCGGTTATGCGCAAAGGAGTATCGGTCGCCCCGGTGGAATGGTGCTGGTTTCGGCGGTGCTCGCCGGCGTGCTGCTCATGGGCCTCGTGGCCATGGTGATCCCGCACGCCGCTTCGGCGATGCAGCGGCAGTGGGGGATGCGCTTCGAGCCGAACGTGCCCTATGACGGGCGATTCACCTTTGCCCGAATCCGGTATACGGAGTATCGCAGCGCTGGCTGGGCGTACGACTACCCCACGATGGAGCGCAATCTCCTGACGATGGTGAGCGAGCTGACGACCCTCCAGCCGCACATTACCGGGAGCAACATCCACACCCTCGACGATCCCGAGTTGCTCAAGTATCCCATCGCCTATCTGTCGGAGCCCGGCTACTGGTTGCCGAGTGACAGCGAGGTGGAAGGGCTTCGCACCTATCTGGCGAAAGGCGGATTTCTGATCGTCGATGATTTCATGCTTAACGAGTGGGACAACTTCGAGCGGCAGATCCGCCGCGTGCTGCCAGCGGCGAACATCATGCGGCTCGACGGCTCGGAGGCGATATTCGACTCGTTCTATCACATTGAATCGCTCGACATGAAGTATCCCAGCAGCCGTTGGAGTGATCTGCAGGCGGAGTTCCTCGGTATCTACGAGGACGATGACCCGGGCAAGCGAATGATGGTGATCATCAATTACAACAACGACATTGGCGACTACATGGAGTGGTCCGGCGAGGGATTCTGGCCCGTCAACATCAGCAACCAGGCGTACAAGCTTGCGATCAACTACATCATCTACGGGATGACGAGGTGATCGGACCGCGGTGACGGAGTCGAACAGAGGCAGGGCCTCGGGACGCGTGCATTCACGCATCGGTTGGAGACTGGGAATCGCCACTGCCTCGATTCCGGCGCTGCTCGCCTGCGACGCGACCAGCGGTCAGCGAGAGGGTCCGACGATGGACCTGGGCGGCGACTCGATGGGGGTCGTACCTAACGCATACCGGATCGAGGTCAGCACGCGGCGGGGGCTCGTAGAGAATTCCGGCGCGGCGATGAGCTTCGCCCAGCCCGGGGTGTGGTTCACGATCAACGATTCCGGAAACGATGCCGTGCTGTTCGCGCTCGATACCACCGGGGCCGATCGCGGCGCATGGCGCATCACCGGCGCGCAAAACCGGGACTGGGAGGCGTTGACGTTTGGTCCGTGCATGTCTGGAGACTCGCTCACCGCGCCGGCAGACCCGCCAAGATGCCTGTACATCGGCGAGGTCGGCGACAATTACGCGCGGTACGGGTCGGTGATCATTTACCGCGTTGAGGAGCCGGCGGCGCAGCGGCGGGGGTGGACCGGCGAACTGCGCTCCACCGCGCTCTCATTCGTGTACGAGGGTGGTCCACGCGATGTCGAAGCGATGTACGCCGGACCCGACGGGACGCTGTTCCTCATCAGCAAGCGCGAGCTGAAGGATGCGCGCGGACGTCTGCGCCCGGCATTGGTCTTTGCGCTCCCACCCTCGGCGTGGAGCGCGCCGG